>JBGURN010000221.1:0-1672 GCA_045131955.1 Bacteroidaceae bacterium | reverse complement strand
GAGAAGTTAAGCCTCACCACGCCGATGGTACTGCGAAAGTGGGAGAGTAGGTAACCGCCCCCTAAGAGGGAGTCACTGGTAAAACAGGGGCTCCCTCGTTTTTTTGTTGGGGGCTGGGAGTGATGGGAGTGACTGGGAGTAATAGGGGATGATAGGGAGTAATAGGGTGTTATAGGAGATGATAGGGAGTGATGGGGGATGATGAGGGGTGGAAATCATTTTATGAGATGGGGGATTGTAATACTTTAAGAGTGTGGGTTGTTGAGGGAGAGGGTATTTTATTGAAAAAAAGAAAAATTTCTTTAAAGGTTTGTTTGCTCAAAAAAATAGTTATAATTTTGTAGATTGATTACGAGACGATGAAACGACTGTTGGTCATATTGGCACTTGTGCTCACGCTGGGGCTGGAAAATGTGGCTCTGGCTGAGGTGCAGTGGCGTGAGACCAACCGTGAGGTGCAAGGAAGGACGTGGAATGATCCGCGTGCCAGCGACGGCATCGAGATTTATGGACGCAATGGTGTGATCACTATCGTGACGCCCAAGCGCATCACTGTGCGCGTCTATACGATTCTAGGGCAGATGGTGTCACAGGCTACGTTGCAGCCTGGCACATCGGAACTGCGATTGGGTACGCGCGGCATCTACCTTGTGCGTATTGCCAACATGACGCAGAAGGTCGCCATCTGATTGCGCCGCAATCTCATGATCAATAAAGAAAGAAATTGTTTTGACTAAGAACCATTTAATAACCTTAACTAACAAAGTATGACTAATTTAGAAAACATTGATTGGGCACATCTGCCTTTCGGTTACATGAAGACCGACTATAACGTGCGCTGCACGTTCAAGGACGGCAAGTGGGGTGAAATCGAAGTCACCCAGGACGAGACTATTACCCTGCACATGGCCGCTAGCTGTCTGCACTATGGTCAGGAAATCTTTGAGGGACTCAAGGCTTTCCGCGGCCAGGATGGTAAGATCCGTCTGTTCCGTCCTGACGAGAACGCCAAGCGCCTGCAGAATAGCGCCAAGGGTATCAAGATGGAACCGCTGCCCGAGGACATCTTCCTGGAGATGTGCAAGAAGGTGGTTAAGCTCAACGAGCGTTTCATCCCGCCCTACGGCAGTGGCAGCTCACTCTACCTGCGTCCCGTCGAGATCGGTATCTCGCCCCGCGTTGGTGTGAATCCCGCCGATGAATATACTGTAATCATTTTCGTAACCCCCGTGGGCCCGTACTTCAAGGAGGGTTTCCACTGCACCAAGGTTGCCGTTTATCGCGAGTATGACCGTGCTGCTCCCTGTGGTACCGGTCGTTGGAAAGTCGGTGGTAACTATGCTGCCGGTATGGGTGCTACCGCCCGCGCCAAGGCTGCCGGTTACAGCGCTGCCTTGTTCCTGGATCCCAAGGAGAAGAAGTATCTTGACGAGTGTGGTCCCGCCAACTTCTTCATCATCAAGGGCAACAGCTACATCACTCCGAAGTCGGGTTCAATCCTTCCCTCAATTACCAACATGAGCCTCCAGCAGATTGCCCGTGACCTGGGTATGGAGGTTGAGGCCCGTCCCATCCCCCTGGAGGAGCTTGCCGAGGCCGACGAGGCAGCCGAGTGCGGCACTGCAGCCGTTACCGCTCCCATCAGCGAGGTAGTTGATATGGACAAGGATGT
>JBGURN010000220.1:0-1895 GCA_045131955.1 Bacteroidaceae bacterium | reverse complement strand
ACGAAGTATTTCTGCAGGAAGGGATAGATGCACAGTACCGGCACGGTGGTCAGCACTATGGCCGCGTATTTGATGGACTCGGCGAATTCGTTCACCTGGTCGTTTTCCGTGGCGGCGGAGTTTAATGTGTTGGAGTTGGCTATCAGCACTGCGCGCAGTATGTTCTGAATGGGCAGCTTGTCGTTGTCCTTTAAGTAGATCGACGCGTTGAACCAGGCATTCCAGTGCCCTACGCCGTAGTACAGCAGCAGCACGGCGATAGTCGGCATTATCAGGGGCAGGATAATCCTGAACACTATGACCAGGTCGTTCGCGCCGTCAATGTACGCGGACTCTGACAGGCTGTCCGGCACGGCTTCGATGGCGGTACGGCAGATTATGGAATTGTACACGCTCACCGCGCCCGGCAGTATCAGCGCCCAAAGCGTGTTGTACAGGCCCAGGTCGCGTATGTTCAGGTAAGCGGGGATCATACCGCCCGAAAAGAACATCGTGAACATTATCACGAACAGTATCGGCTTCTTAAACAGCACGTTTTTGCACGCGAGGAAGTAACCGCAGAACAGCGTGAGCACGATGTTGATCGGCAGGGATGCCGCCATGACGATCATTATGTTCTTGAAACCGCTCAGCAGCAGCGGATGCGTGAACGCCAGGCGGTAGGCGCCCACATTGAACCTGACAGGCCAGAACAGCGAGCCCTGGTGCGTGAGCAGATACGTGTTCTTTGTGAATGACGCGCAGATGACGAAATACATGGGATACAGCGTCACCACGCACAGCAAAAGCAGGATCACGGTATTTATCGTGTCAAATATGGTGTCCCCTGCCGTACGGCCGATCAGCCTGTTTTTGGTTGGTTTCTCCTTGATCATACCGCACCTCCTCAGAACAGGCCGCTTTCGGTCGTCTTTTTGCTCAGGTAGTTGGTAAGCACCAGGAACATGACGTTCACCAGCGTGTTGAACAGACCGACCGAGGTAGACAGGGAATACTGCTGGTTCACAAGGCCCATGCGGTAGGTGTAGGTGGAAAACACGTCCGCCACCTCGTAGGTGCTCGTGGTATACAGCAAAAGCACTTTTTCGTACCCTACGTTCAGTATGGAGCCCATGCGCAGCACGAACAATACCATGATCGTCGGCAGTATCCCGGGGATTGTGACATGCACTATCTGCTGGAAGCGGTTGGCGCCGTCTATGCGCGCGGCTTCGTACTGTTCCATGTCTATGCCGGAAAGCGCGGCCAGGTAGATTATGGAGTTCCAGCCGATGTTCTGCCATATGCCGGATATGACGTATATCGGGCGGAAAGCGTTGACGTTGATCAGATAATTCTGTCTTTCTCCCCCAAACAGCACGGCGATATTCGAGAACAGGCCGTCCTGCTGGCAGTAGATGGTGATAATAGAGCAGGTCACCACCAGGGAGATAAAGTAAGGCATATAGGTTATGGTCTGGACTACCCTCTTGAACTTGGTATTCTGGACCTCATTTATCATAAGCGCCAGCAAAATCGGCGCCGGGAATCCGAACACAATGGACAGCGCGCTGAGCGTGAACGTGTTGCGCAGCAGTCTGAAGAAATAGGGATCGTTGAAAAACGCCCTGAACCACATGAAGCCCACATAATCGCTGCCGGCGATGCCGCGGGTGGTCTTGTAGTTTTTAAGCACTATCACCAGGCCGTACATGGGTTTGTAGGCGAACAGCGCCAGATACACCAGTACGGGCAGTATGAGCAGGTATTTCCACTTGTTGAGCTTATAGTCCCGGGCAAGCTTGTGACCCAGGGTCAGCTCCTTGCTTGGGCTGCGTGTGACCATAAATGTCACCACCTTCTAATCTGCTGAATCGGAAAAGGGGCCAAACGAAAAAAACGTACAAAGGAGGGGG
>JBGURN010000219.1:0-4688 GCA_045131955.1 Bacteroidaceae bacterium | reverse complement strand
ACGTATCATCGGTCGTGAAGGCCGTAACATCCGCGCTATCGAGGCCGCCTGCGGCGTTGAGATCGTGGTCGATGACACCCCTGAGGCCATCGTGATATCAGCCTTTGATCCCGTCCGCCGTGAGATTGCCCGTCTGGCCCTGCATCAGCTGGTTGCCGACGGCCGTATCCACCCCGCACGTATCGAGGAGGTAGTAGCCAAGGTACAGAAGCAGGTTGAGGATGAGATCATTGAGACCGGTAAGCGCACCACCATCGACCTGGGTATACACGGTCTGCATCCCGAGCTCATACGTCTTATCGGAAAGATGAAATACCGTTCATCATACGGTCAGAACCTGCTGCAGCATGCACGTGAGACCGCTAACCTGTGCGCCGTAATGGCTGCCGAGCTGGGACTCAACCCCAAGAAGGCCAAGCGTGCCGGTCTGTTGCATGATATAGGTAAGGTACCCGATGAGGAGACAGAGATGGCACATGCCGAGTATGGTATGCATCTGGCTGAGAAGTATAAGGAAAAGCCCGATATCTGCAATGCCATCGGTGCCCACCACGAGGAGATTGAGATGACGAGCCTTATTGCTCCCATCGTACAGATATGCGATGCCATCTCAGGTGCACGTCCCGGTGCACGCCGTGAGATCGTCGAGGCTTACATCAAGCGTCTGAACGACCTTGAGAAGATTGCCCTCTCCTATCCCGGCGTAACCAAGACCTACGCTATCCAGGCCGGCCGTGAGCTCCGCGTCATTGTCGGTGCCGATAAGATCGATGACAAGCAGACCGAGCAGCTCTCAGCCGAGATAGCTCAGAAGATCCAGAACGAGATGACATATCCCGGTCAGGTCAAGATCACCGTCATACGTGAGACACGTGCCGTAAACTACGCACGATAAGGATAACAAAACAGGCAAACGCATGAACTGCAGGAGTTTGTATAAACTGCTGCTACTTGCAACAGCAGTATTGTCCCCGACAGCTATTAAAGCCGGCTCAACCCCAGAGTCGGCTTTGGTCGTTAATGAAATCATGCCGGCCAACATAGACATGTTCATTGACCCGTCATTCAACTACGGCAGCTGGATTGAGCTCTATAACCCGTCGGACAAGGATATAGACCTATGCGGCTGGTATATAAGCAATGACCCGCTCAACAGCATGCAGTGTCCGCTCGGATCGCATCACCGCATTGTCCCGGCCAAAGGATTCCTGACCCTCTGGTTCGGCAATCTGGACACATACTGCCCGCTCCAGGTGGAGTTCAAGCTTGAGAACAACTACAAGGACCACAGCAAGCGCTCCACCCTCCTGCTCACCGACAGCCAGGGCAACATACAGATTCAGAAGGAATACCCCTTCATACCCGCCCGCATATCATACGCCCGCAAGACCGATGGCAGCGACCAGTGGGGCTATACCGGAACACCCACCCCTGGCGCATCGAACAACAGTTGTGAGTACTCATCACTCCAGCTGGAGGCCCCGCAGGTGAGTGAGGACTCCAAGATATTTACAGGTACCCTCTATTTCTCGGTCGATATACCTGAGGGAGCAACCCTCTATTACACCAAGGACGGTTCCCTGCCCACACCTGACAACCCTAATGTCAAGGTGAGCAGCGGATCGCACTCATCGGAGTCAACCAAGGTCTACCGCTTCCGCCTGTACAAGCCCGGCATGCTGCCCAGCCCGGTGGTGACCCGCTCCTACATATGCACCACCAACCAGTACAGCATCCCCGTACTCTCTGTCGTAACGGCACCAGCCAACCTCTACAGCGATGAATACGGCATATGGGTAAAGGGTATCAACGGTATTGCGGGCAACGGACAGAGCTCCCCCTGCAACTGGAACCGCGACTGGGAACGTCCTGCCAACGTGGAGTTCATAAGCCCTGAGAACAAGATGATCATTAACCAGGAGGTCGAGATAAGCAACTCGGGCCGATGGAGCCGCGCCTATGAGCCCCACTCCTTCAAGATGGAGGCCAAGAGCAAATACGGCTATGACAACTTCTTCCCGTTCACACCGTTCAAGGACAAGCCCTACAACAAATACAACGAGCTCAAGATACGTAACGGAGGAAACTCCTACAAGGCCCGTTTCAGGGATGCCGCCGTGCAGAAGATCGTCCTGCTCTCAGGCATAGACCTGGACTGCCAGGACTACCAGCCCGTGCAGCACTATGTAAACGGCACATACAAGGGAGTCATCAACCTGCGCGAGCCCAACAACAAGGGCTACGGATATGCCAACTACGGCATTGACGAGGATGAGATTGACTTCTTTAAGATAGACCACAACTTCGGCATGAGCGAGCACGGCATGGGTTACGTACAGATGCGTGGCAGTTCCGATGCCTGGGACGAGTGGGTCTACCTGGCCAAGACCGCCGCCGAAGAGGACTCCTACAACCGCATATGCGAGATAGTCGATGTCCAGGAGTTCGCCACCTACATGGCGCTTGAGTTCTTCATCATGAACTCCGACTGGCCCCGCAATAACGTAAAGGGATTCCGCCGCACATCCGACGGACGGTTCCGTTTCATAGTGTTCGACCTTGACAACATACTGGGTAACTCCATGCCCGATGGAAAGAACTCCTTCACTAACTTTGACAGCCAGGAAGACCGTTCCATACTTGTCCCGCTGTTCCATAACATGCTGGAGAACAAGACATTCCGCAAGCTGTTCACAGACTGCTTCTGCGTGCTGGCCGGTTCGGTGTTCGATCAGAAACGCTGCACCGCCATCATAGACGAACTGGGTGAGACAGCCACCCGCGAGATGGCATTCAAATCCGAGAGTCCCGCCGATGACATAAGCATGCTGCGAACCATCAGTTACAGCTATGTATCAAGCAGGATTGACGAGCTCAGAGCCTGGAAATACGCCAAGGTATCATCGACCACACCCAACACCAAGACCATCACCACAAGCCCCGTATTGCCATCGGCCTGCATGTCAATCAACGGCATAACCGTGCCCGGCAACTATTTCTACGGCAAGGTAATCTATCCCGCATCGGTATCGGTCGATATCCCCGATGGTTACCGGTTCAAAGGCTGGTGCAACAGTCTGGGCCGCGTGGTTGACGCCAACACCACCCATAAGTTCAAACTGGCCGATGAGACCCTCGTGGCCACGTTCATTCCCGATGACGAGTTCAAGCGTCCCATCCGTATCAATGAGGTGAGCGCAGGTAATGACGTGTTCATGGATGACAACTACAAGAGGCATGACTGGCTCGAGCTGTTCAACACCACCCTTAAGGATTATGACGCCAGCGGCATGTATCTGAGCGACAACCCCGCCAAGCCCCAGAAATACAGGATTCCCAACGGCACTGTCATTCCCGCACAGGGCTATCTGGTCGTTTGGTGTGACAAGGAGAACGGAGAGCAGTTGCATGCATCGTTCAAGCTCGAGAATAAGGACACCTGTCAGGTAGTACTCACCGCAGCCGACCTGTCATGGGCCGATACACTCACCTACGTGGAGCATCAGCCCTACCAGAGCGTAGGCCTCTACCCCGACGGAGCACGCACATCATACGTGATGAACAGCCCCTCAATAGGCAAGCGCAATTACATGCAGACCTATGACAAGAAGTTCAAGAAGTTCATCACCGCAGTCAAGACGGTGAACGTTCAGAAAAGCAGCGGAGCTGTGTTTGACCTGACCGGCCGTGCGGTGCTGGAGATGCAGCCCGGACAGATCTACATAAAAGACGGACACAAGTTCTATTACCGTCCCTGACAGGAACTGTAAGCACTTTCAAAACAGGCTCTTAGACGCTCCCTGTCATGGATAATCTCCCTGAGTCTTGACAATCCATCCGCGTTACGGGACTCCGGGATCCAGAGTTTGAGATACCCGCCCACATCATATTTCTCAGCCATATGTTCGCAGGTACGCCTCCAGTGGCCCTCCTTGTCGAGTTCGGGATAGTGTTTGAATCCGTATTGGACCGTGCGCAGTATTATGGACTCGGGAATTATCTGACGGTCAGCCTCGGCAACAATCTTGCCGTAAATGCTCCTGGGCTCATGGTCCGATGAGGCTCTGTGGTCCTCGGCAGCCTGTGCAATCACCTCAATCTGCGGTTCCGAGAACCAGCGTCTGAGTTCCCTGTCCTCACGTATTATCCTACCCGACTCCAGATGATGGGTCTTTCTGTTCACGCTCAAGCCGGTATCATGATAGGCCGCAGCAGCATACACCATATCAGTGTTCACATCATAGAACCCGGCAAGCCGGAGAGCCTCCTCAATGACCGAACGGGCATGGTCGCGGCCGTGACCGGCATCAAACCCGTCATACATGGGGATTATGCGGCTTTCTATGTACTCTTGGAGCTCTTTATCCATAAAGCGAGGTTCAGGTCCCCAAAATTAATCAATCTTTTCCTATCTTTGCAGCAGGAATAGCGATTCCGCACATATATACCTGGGGCTGTTTGGCTTTGACAGCGGGCAGGAATGATATGTAAGCAGGCAGTGCTCTGTCGGTCCGCACTATAAAAAGAACGTCAACAATTATCTGGCAACACAAACTTTGCTCTTGCTGCTTGATCGAAGTACAGTAGATCTGCTTAATCACGGCACAAGGTGCTGTGACAAGACATCACCCGGAAGCTCTTGCTCCGAAGCTCGTCGATACGGTGGTGCAGTCAAATCGGGGATAGTT
>JBGURN010000218.1:0-7644 GCA_045131955.1 Bacteroidaceae bacterium | reverse complement strand
TCTCGACATTATCAAAGACTTGAACCAAACTATTAATAATGGCGACAGTTCTTACTACCGCATTCCAAATACCGAGGAAGAGGTTGCACAGATGATGATGCTCTATGAGAATGCCGGCGGCACGGAGTCAGAGTACTGGGTTGACTATGATTACCGCCGCTTGAGACTTATGGTTGAGATATCGGACTTTAACTCTGCCGAGGTTGAGAAAGAACTGAACGATATTGACCTTCGTGCTCAGGAGGTATTCCCGGGTGCAACCATCACTGCTGTAGGTAACCTGCCTCAGTACAACGTGATGATGCAGTACCTGGTTCGCGGTCAGATGCTGTCATTCATTATTTCGGTACTCATTATCGGTATAATACTTATGATTGCGTTCCAGAGTGTCAAGGTAGGTCTGATTGGTCTTATACCTAACATCATGCCGGCCATATTCGTAGGCGGTATTATGGGTTGGGCTGGAATTCCGCTCGATATGATGACCGCCACAATCATACCTATGATGCTTGGTATGGCAGTCGATGATACCATACACTTCATCAACCACTCCAAACTGGAGTATGACCGCTGCGGTAAGTATCCCAAGTCAATCAACCGTACGTTCAGGGTTGTGGGTGTAGCTATCGTAACCACCAGTATCATCACATCGGCCGTATTCGGAAGCTTTGCAACATCACCCTGCGCCATGAACAGCCACTTTGGCTGGCTTGCAGTGGTTGGCATCATATCGGCCCTGGCTGCCGACCTGTTCGTAACACCTATCCTGGTTAAGAGATTCAAAGTATTCGGTAATGAAAAAGATTAAGACGATGAAAGCAAGAATGATTCTTACGGCACTTGCAGGCCTTATGACTATGACGGCCGGTGCCCAGACCCTGACGGGACGTGATATAATGCAGCGCGCCAAGGATGTACCCGATGGCGACAGCCGCTACAGTGAGATGGAACTGACCCTGATCAAGAAAAACGGTGACAAGCGTGAGCGCAAGGTAGTCTCATGGTCTATCGATGAGGGCAAGGACAAGAAGACACTTATGTTCTTTACCTACCCCGGCGATGTTAACGGAACCGGATTCCTGACCTGGGATTATGATGACATAAACAAGGATGATGACAAGTGGCTATATCTGCCGGCCATGAAGAAGACCCGCCGCATAAGCGGGTCATCATCCAAGACTGACTACTTTATGGGTACCGATTTCACCTATAACGATATGGGTTCACGTAATATCGACGAGGATACCCACACCCTGCTGCGTGAGGAGGAGCGTGACGGACAGAAATGCTGGGTGATTGAATCCGTGCCCGTTGATAAGCGTGAGATTTACAGCCGCAAGGTCACCTGGATTCGCCAGGATTGCTGCGTAGCTGTCTACGTGGAGTTCTATGACAAGCTGGACAAGCTGCACCGCAAACTCACCATATCTGACATCAAGCAGGTGCAGGGATACTGGACCAAGTCACATATGGAGATGCAGAACGTCCAGACCGGTCACAGCACCGTGATTATCATGAAGAATCCTGAGTATGACCTCAAGGTCGACAAGAGTATGTTTACAGTAGCCAAACTTGAAAAAGGACTATGAAGAAACTCCTGTTTATTTTGTTGTTAACAGTTCCTGCTCTTGCCGTGGCGCAGGAGTCGGAGCCGCTCAGCGTGGACGTGAAAGGTTTCGTTGACACCTATCACGCCCTACGCTCCGAGTCGGGGCATGACTGGATGTCATCCCGAAGCCGCGTACGTGGCGAAGTGACTCTGAGCAAGGGTGGCGCAGGGGCATTCGTATCGGCCAACCTGGTTTACAACTCCATACTGAAGGAGCGTAGCGGACTTCAGGTTCGTGAAGCCTACATGTGGTGGGGTAACGACCATTGGGATCTGAGAGCCGGACGCCAGATAATAACCTGGGGAGTTGCCGACGGTCTGCGTGTTACCGATATCATATCACCTATGGATTACACTGAGTTCCTGGCTCAGGACTATGATGACATACGTATCCCGGTAGGCGGACTGCGCCTGCGTTACATGCGTGACCGCTGGAATCTGGAAGCCGTGGCTGTACCGGTTGCATCGTTCTTTGAACTGCCTGTGGAACCTCAGAATCCCTGGTCTGTCGTTCCCACAGGAATGCCAATGCCCGTGCAGGGCAGTATGGGTACCACCCCTGCCGCAAAACTTGAGAATATGGAGTACGGAGCAAGGTTCTCAATGTTCCTGAATGGAATTGACTTCTCGCTCTGTGCACTTGAGACCTGGAACAAGATGCCGGTATTCACGACCGATGTCCAGGCCGGAACGATAATCATGACCGGTCAGTACCGCCGCATGACAATGGTTGGAGCCGATGTCTCCCTGCCCGTAGGACAGTTTGTATTACGTGGAGAAGGCGCGCAGTACTTTGATGAGGCACAGACTCCTGCTGCAGGAACGGACATTCCCCGCTCAGGCACAGCCAATGCCCTGCTCGGCATAGACTGGTATGCAGGCAGTGACTGGAACCTCTCTGCACAGTACAGTTACAAGTACATTGAGGACTACAAGCCTTCAATGAGCGGCAAACAGCATACTCATATGGGTACATTCCGCGTTTCAAAGAGTCTGCTCAACAACACGCTCTCACTGCAGTCATTCGCTTACATGGACCTCTCTGACTGTGGCATCTACAACCGCTTCAGTGCCGATTACGCCATGAATGACCAGATGCACCTCATGCTGGGTTACGACCTGTTCCATGCCGACAAAGGCATGTTCAAGATGTACGCCCACAACTCGGAATACTGGCTCAAGCTCAAGTATAACTTCTAAAAACCGACATAAAGGGGTCAGACCCCAATCCGCCAACAGTGCCGGATTGGGGTCTGACCGCTTTATGTCACTTTCACTATAAGGGAGTATTGTGGCTACGGCGCTGAAGAGGGACCTTTGCCGCGTAAATAGATAAATACATGAAAAGAATACTTACTATACTTGCAGTATTGGCTTCCTTATCCGCTACTGCACAGGAAAACACCTCAGAGACACGTCTTACCATAGGAGGATACGGTGAAGTGGCTATGAGCCGCAACTTTTACAGCGACAATGTATACCGATACTCCAACCCCACAAAATACAAGGATGATCCCAGTCACGGACGATTTGACGTCCCTCATGCAGTACTCTATATTGGGTATGACTTTGGACACGGATGGTCCATGCAGACCGAGATTGAATTTGAGCACACAGGCACAGGCTGTGCCGTTGAGAAAGAGTTCACCGAGGCCGGCGAATGGGAACAGGAGATAGAGAAAGGCGGTGAGGTTGCTCTTGAGCAGTTCTGGCTCCAGAAGTCATTCAAGCCCTGGCTCAATCTGCGTATCGGTCATTTCGTAGTACCGGTAGGCGCGCTCAACAACGGACACGAACCGTTCAACTTCTTTACTGTATACCGCCCTGAAGGTGAGTCCACTATCCTACCCTCAACCTGGCACGATACAGGTATCGGCCTTTGGGGTGAAGCCGGTAGCTGGAGCTATGAAATACAGCTCATATCCGGACTTGACGCTTTCATGTTTAACCGTGACAACTTCATAAAATACGGCGCTGCATCACCTTACGAGTTCAAGGTTGCCAATAACTACGGCTTTGCAGCAAGAATTGACAACCGCTCCATAAAGAATCTCCGTCTGGGCGTGAGCGGTTACTACGGCAACAGTATGCACAACTCTTTCCCCAATGATCTTAAGGACACCCGTTACAAGGATATCAAGGGCCGCACTTGGGTTGGCAGCTTTGATTTCAGTTACAACGGAGGCAATCTGATTGTACGCGGAAACGCAGATTACGGTCATGTTGATGATGCCGTTACCATAAGCACCATCAAGCGCAACATGACATCCAATAATGCGCCCTACAAGAAGACACCCGTCGGCCAGTCAGCCGTAACATACGGTGCTGAGGCCGGATATGATATCCTTGGCCTTTCCGACAAGATTCAGGACAAGCTCTATCTGTTTGGCCGATACGAATACTATGATCCGTACATCCCCGCATCGGACCAGCAGGATTACACGTTTACCGATGTACACCGCATCGCAGCCGGCTTCAACTGGCTGCCTATACCCCAGATAACAGTCAAGGCTGAGTTCTCGGAACGTTTCCGCAGCGAGCGTTACAACAACGAACCGTCTGTATCGATAGGCATAGCATACATGGGATTTTTCAAATAACAAATAACATAAAGTAATATGAAGAACAGATTCATCTTAGGAATGGCAGTAGCAGCGTTGGCGCTCACTGCCTGTGACGACGAAAAGAAGGATAACGGCTCAATCTCTCTGGAGAATGACATAAAGGCCGCAGTTGAGCAGTACGTGCCCAATGTAATCTATAGCACCTACAATGACCTGGCCCAGGAGTCAGAGCAGCTGTATGAGCTTCTTGCCCAGGCAGCTGAGAAGGGCGTGAACGCAATCACCCAGAGTGAGATTGACGCTATCTGCGCAAAGTTCCTTCAGGCCCGTCAGTCATGGGAGGAGTCAGAGGCTTTCCTGTTCGGTGCAGCCACCGACTTTGGTATCGACCCCCATATTGACACATGGCCTCTTGACGTAGAGGCACTTGCCACAGCTTTGAGCAATGCCGAGCAGGTTGCAGCCCTTGAGGGTGAAGACGGAATCGGTTATGCATCGGCCAAACTGGGTGCCGAGCTGCTGGGATTCCACGGAATTGAGTTCATTCTGTTCCGCGACGGTGCAAACCGCACAGTACAGGCTCTCCAGGCAAATGAGGACCATGAGGCTTTCAGCGGCAAGACCGTAACAGGAGCACAGGAACTTATCTATGCTACCGCAGTAGCCGGTGACCTTCGTGACAACTGCTACCGTCTGAGCGTTTCATGGAACCCCGATGCACCCGAGTCATATCAGGAGCGTTGCGAGGAGCTTGAGGTTGCAGTAAGCATGACAGGTTCAGAGAAGACATACGGTGAGAATATGCTTGGAGCCGCACAGCTGGGCAGCACATACGCCACATGGCAGGAGACTGCAGCATCAATCCTGGTTGCCGGTTGCTCAGGCATCTGCAATGAGGTTGCCAACGTAAAGATGGGTAACGCACACAGCGGTGAGGATGAGAACTACATCGAGTCACCCTACAGCAAGAAGTCATTCCAGGATTTCATTGACAACATACTCAGCATCCAGTATTCACTTTACGGTAAAGCCGGAGCCAAGACACCTGAGAGCAAGTCTCTTATCAACGTACTCAAGTCATACAACTATGACGGTGCCGATGTACTCCAGGCCAAGCTCAACGAATCAGTATCGGCCCTCAAGACCTGTCAGCAGAAAGGTGCTTTCGTAGATATCTATCGCGACAGCTCAGTTCAGGATGCCATGGACGTGATCAACGAACTTGATGAGGAACTCAACAAGGCCGCCCAGTGGATTGTAAAACAGTAATTTTGGTATGAACATAAAAGGATTGACTACAGCCCTTATTGGGTTGGCCGTTGCCGTCGGGTGTACCGACGGCAATAGCGGTTTTAACGAGAGTGTAAATAACCGCGAGCCCGATGCCAAATACGTGGGCCAGGCAGTAGGAAACTTCAGCGCCAGCGAATGGTATCCGGGCGGAGAACTCGGCACGACCGATAATGTTACCGCTGGATGCTACGAGGATGAGACTCCATCGGTTGAACGTCAGGGACTCATGATGGCATTCAATCTTGGCGAGGCGGCTTTTGAGCGTAAGTATACCACATCCACAGCCCCCTTCAAGGGACTTGGTCCGGCCTACGTACGCTCGTCATGTCTTGACTGCCACCCCGGTTACGGTCACGGCAAACGTCAGTCACAGTACCGTGCTGAATTCGGCAACGGATACCTTCTGGTCATTTACCACCCTGTCGACAGCTTGAACAGTGATGACGGCCCGTATGTAGCCGAAGTGACCGGAATGCCTCAGACCAAGGCCACATATCCGTTCCTGCCCCCTATCGACGAGGAGCAGATAGATATCCAGTGGCTGCCCGTAACCGCCATGGAGAGCGGACTGCCCATGACATTCCCCGACGGTGAGGAGTATAGCCTCATATACCCGGAACTCACTATCCCGGAGAGTGCATTCAACACCAGCCCCACCCCATATCAGAACGGAGCAGTGGCATTCCGTCTGGAATCGACCATCGGCATCATAGGATCCGGCCTGCTTGATGCAATACCTCAGGACAGCATACGCGAACAGTACCGTAAGGAGGCAGCCCACGCAGAGCTCAATCCCGCATTCTGGGATAAGGAGGCCAATGATTTTGCCGCCGGTGCCTGGTACTCCCTGGCTGATGGAGAGTTTGCCGACGGCACACCTGCACCTGCCGGCACCAAGTTGCTCAAGCGTTTCACATACGCCATGACCCGTGCGTCACTCCAGGACGGAGCTGGCGCAAACGCCATCTGGAACATAACCAATGTGACCCGCAGCGACCGTCCCAAGCTCTATACCACAGCAGCATGGGCCAAGGCCATGTCTGAGAACGCCCAGGTCGTAGCCGCCATAAAAGCCGATCCCACATCGCCCTACTATGCCGATGGTACCGATGAGGGTATAAAGGATGCCGTACGCAATCTGCTTGACCCTGCCACCAACCAGTTTGACAACCAGTGGCACAACTTCACTCCTGAGATGAGTGATGACCAGTACTACAACTTCATGGTATGGCACCGCGGTCTTTCTATTCCCCGTGCCCGTAACCTGAACCGCAGTGAAGTACAGAAAGGTAAGGAGGTGTTCAACCGCATAGGCTGCGCCAGCTGTCACCGTCCTTCATGGGAGACCAAGGATGACAACTACTGGAAACCGGCTGTCTATGCCGACAAGGAGCTGCCTCAGTATCAGAATCAGACCATCTGGCCCTATACCGACATGATACATCACCGTCTCTATATGATCAACGGCATTCACGGTTCATGGTGCCGCACCACCCCGCTTTGGGGCCGCGGACTCTCACGCGCCAATACCGGAGCCGAGGACCGTCTTCATGACAACCGCGCCCGTAACGTGATTGAGGCAATCATGTGGCACGGTTACAGCAAGAAGAGTGACGCCTACTGGTGCACCGAGAAATTCTACAACCTCTCCAAGGAGGAGCGTGACGCTGTCGTAGAGTTCATCAATTCAATATGATCAGTCTGACAGAGAATCATAAAAGAATCCACGGAACCGTACTCACTACGATTCCGTGGATTTCCATTCAAATTACAACAAATATACCTTCTTATATGTCAGAAAGATATTCCAAACGTGAAATAAGCCATCTCCGAGCAGGGGTTGACCGTGAGTCCTGCCGACACGGGAAGTGAGAAGCTGTCAGTTATATCAAGCGACTTCTCAGCCGTAAGTGAGATGTTCGTTACCGCAAACCCTTCTGTTCCGTAGAGAGCCGACTCCATGGGAACTATACCGAGCGCTGCCGACCAGTCAGCTCCGAAAGCCGTGAATGGTGCGCCCAACTCAATATAGGTGCTGTATTCGTCATCATTGTAGAAGTTCGTATAGAGGCCCACCGACATGAAATCAAGGTCATAACCCAGGAATCCTTCAAACGTATGGTTCGATGCGCCCGACTCATACTTGAGATAACGTCCCAGAGGCTCCGTGCCCGCGCT
>JBGURN010000217.1:0-1955 GCA_045131955.1 Bacteroidaceae bacterium | reverse complement strand
AAAGGAGAAAGGTACAATGAGTAAGACCAGAAATCTCAGCAAGGTCTTGGCGCTGGTTATCATGCTAGCGCTGGTCATCGGCATCCTCCCCATGGGTGCGATGGCGGCCATAGACAGGACCTCACGCACGTTCTACAACGACAGCAATGTCGCCGTTTCCACGGTCACCGTCAGTGGATCGGGTATTACTGTCGCAGGCATCTCAGACTGGACATTGAGTTCGGCGACAGATGCAACCTTTGTTGTCGCCCTGTCTCCCAACTGCTCCCTCACCAGTGTGCTTGTCACGATCGACCCGGTCAGCGGGTCCAGCGGCAGTGCGACTCTCGCTGTGGATCAGACCACCAACAACACGATCCTGGCAGGCGGAATCACCTATACTGTTTTCGTCCAGAAGGAAGCGGCATATCTGGCAGCAGGATCTGGCAGAAATGCTTATATTGGTGCAGTGTCCGGGGAGGATGCAACCCTGACCTATAACACCACCCAGACAATCAATGGCCATACTACTTACTGCTATACTGCAAATGCACCCGCTTCCAGCTATCCCTATCCCTTCTCTTTGCGGATTATCCCCGGCGGCACCAGCTATGACAATACAAGCTACACTTTCAGTGTGACTTCTACCGGCGCTACGTTGAAGAATTTTGCCGGTACCTATTTCCTGGCAACGTTCGGGAGCAACAACGCCACGCTGGACTTTTCCGTTACAACAGGTGGAAGCACGACACGGTATTACCGGATTACCTTCGTTTCTACCAGCAGTTCAGGATCTTATGCCAATGGCGTAGAAGCCTATCTCCCCGCACCTGGCCAGTTCACCAACGAGGGCATCGGTACTGGCGGCTGGGGCAGCGTTTTCCCCGCCAGCAGCACCACGACACCGAAGGCTATGGTGAACGCCGTCTCAAGCACCGGCGTTTGCCTCGGTTCCTTCGGCGGCTATGTTGTTTTCAATGTCGGCGTGGATGCCAATGGCAAGGATAAGATTCAGAATGATGAAAAGAACCCCTATGGCGTGGATTTCATCATTTACGGCAACGCCTTCAACAATAACTCCGAGCCCGCTTGTGTTCAGGTCTACGGAACCATTGATGGTACGAATTATGCCTGGTATGACATTGCCGGGAGCCTGCATTACGACAGCGCAACGAAGTGGAATGTAGAGGTCACCTATACGAATCCCACACCGGCGGATGATGCTGATGACGCGACTTCCAGCACTCGGGCAAATGTGAACTACATTATCAAGCAGAACAATGCCCAGATCGGGAACGGTACGATCACCACGAATACCTTCCACAATCACTCCTGGTATCCCCTGAACCGGAATTATTTTGCCAACAACATGGATCAGTTGTCCGCCCTTGGCTTCGGGACACATGTGCGGAACGCTTCTACCGGAGCTGGAACGCTTATGCTCAAAGGTACGCTCCTCGGTTCTGCTACCAATGCGCAGACGGCCAACTATGCCTTCGGTTATGCCGATGTGCATCCCAATGGCAGCAGTTACGGTAATGCGGTGAATCCTTATGCTTCTCCCACTACCGGCGGCGACGGTATTGACTTGGCTTGGGCTGTGGATACCAACGGCGTGCCGGTCAAGCTGCTCAGCGCCCGCAAAGTTCGCGTGTATACCGGCACAACGGCTATGAACGGGATGTTCGGTGAGATTTCCAGCGAGATTTGCGGTATCTATGTGGCCAACAAAGAGAGTTCTGCCGTTGGGACTACAACCAAACCTAGCGGTGTGTCGTTCAAGTTTAGTGGCGCAAGCAACAGTCACATCATTGCATCTGGCGTTGTTCCTGCTAATGGGGGCACTATTAGCCGAATCTCAAGCATTCGTTCTTATGCCGGTTCTGCTACGGAATTAACCGTTACCGTCAACGCAACAAGCGGCTCAACTGTTTACGTAAACAACGTGAAGCTAACTGAAGGAACGAGTGGCGTTT
>JBGURN010000216.1:0-3440 GCA_045131955.1 Bacteroidaceae bacterium | reverse complement strand
CTAATGTTATAGAGAGCCGAAACGCTCAAAGCCGTTCGGATTTTACCAGTAAATTAAATATAGCTCTGAAAGAAGCCGATGAAACAGCTTATTGGTTAGAACTGTTACACTCCTCAGACTATCTGGATAACAATCTATTCTGTTCTATAAACGATGATTGCCAAGAATTAATAAGCTTATTAACCTCAATAATAAAAAGCCTAAAGAAAAAAGAGAACTGAGTTACGCAGTGCGTAATTCTCAATTCTCAATTCTCAATTCTCAATTGAATCAGTATTGTTCCTTTTCGTTGGGGAAGTCGGAGTTCTTGACGTCCTCTACGTAGCGGCCTACGGCGTCGGTGATGGTCTCGAAGAGGTTGGCGTAACGTCTTAAAAATCTTGGACTGAAGTCGTTGTTCATGCCCAGCATGTCGGCGCAGACAAGAACCTGACCGTCAACACCGCCGCCGGCTCCGATACCGATGATAGGAATCGAAACCTCCTTGGCCACGCGCTCGGCCAGCTTGGCGGGGATTTTCTCAAGTACGATTGAGAAACAGCCCACCTCCTCCAGCTTGTGTGCATCGGATATGAGTTTCTCAGCCTCGGCCTCCTCCTTGGCGCGAACGGCGTATGTTCCGAACTTGTTGATTGACTGCGGGGTAAGGCCCAGATGACCCATAACAGGTATGCCGCACTCAATAATATGACGTACAGAAGGCAAAATCTCCTCGCCACCCTCCAGCTTGAGGGCATCGGCATGAGAGACCTTCATGATCTTGATTGCGTTGGTAACAGCCTCTGAATCATTGATCTGATAGGTACCGAACGGCATATCGACCACCACCAAGGCACGCTGAACGCCGCGAACCACTGACTTGGCGTGATAAATCATCTGATCCAGGGTAATGGGAAGCGTAGTCTGGTTTCCTGCCATCACGTTCGATGCGGAATCACCCACAAGAATCACATCGATACCTGCTCCGTCAACCATCTTGGCCATAGTATAGTCGTAGGCTGTGAGCATTGCAATCTTCTCGCCACGCTGTTTCATCTCCCTGAGACGATGTGTGGTGACCTTACGCTTGTCTTCGGTAATGTATCCCATATTGACTGAAAGTTTGAATTGGACCGCAAAGTTAGCACTAATATCAAGAGTTATCACTACTTTTGAATAGTTTAAACTCCTATGGGTAACAATTCCAACCTGACTGTGTATAAGGCATCGGCCGGATCGGGCAAGACCTTCCGGCTCGCGGTGCGCTATATCACCATGCTGGTAAACAACCCCGAAAACTACCGCAGCATACTTGCAGTAACCTTTACAAACAAGGCCACGGCCGAGATGAAACAGCGTATATTATCGCAGCTGTACGGTATAGGACACGGCCTTAAAAGCTCCCAGAGTTATTTTGAGGAGGTAAAAAAATCTGTCAGGGCCGATGAGCGCACAATCCGCCATCAGGCAATCCTGGCACTCGACAGCATACTGCAGGATTACGGCCGTTTCCGCGTGGAGACCATCGACAGTTTCTTCCAGTCAGTGCTGCGCAGTCTGGCCCGTGAACTCAACATAGGCGCCGGACTCTCCCTGGAGCTCGATACCGAATCGGTCATAGACCAGGCCGTGGACTCCTTCCTGGCCGGCATAGACCGCAATTCCGATGACAAGCGCAACGTGATGCGGTTTGTCGAGGACAACATAGACAACGACCGCAGCTGGTCCATCGACAAGACCCTCAAGAAGTTCTCCAGGGAGCTGTTCCGCGAGATATTCATGGAGAGCGGCGACCGCCTGCGCGAGATCCTGCAGAACAAAGACGCCGTCAAGGACTACCAGGACAACCTAGTAACCGCCCGTGACAACGCCCTCCCCGCCATGGAGCAGGAGGTGTTGGACCTGGGCGCACAGATAGAGAGCGGAGTGAGCGGCGCCGGCATCACCCCCGACATGTTAGGCCGATACGTGCCCGGCGAGATAAACAAAGTCCGGACCGGAACCATCCTGGAGGATAAACTCACCAGCACCTTCAACAAGTGTATTGACGAGCCCGACGCCTTCTTCAAGGCCGATGTCCGCCGCAAGAACCCCGCGCTGGTAAGCCTGGTGGCCGACCGTTTCTCGCCCCTGTTCGCCAGGGTCCGCGACCTCCACGCCCGATACACCCGCCTTAAGAACTCCTACGAGGCCGCCCTCAACTACCTCCACGAGCTGAGCCTCCTGCTGAGCATACGCCACGAGATAGACAGCCAGAGCCAGGAGCAGCAGCGATTCATCCTGGCCGATACCCCCATGCTGCTTGACAAGCTCAAGCTCGAGGGCTCCGACACATCATTCGTCTATGAGAAGACCGGCAGTTTTATAAGCCACCTCATGATCGATGAGTTCCAGGACACGTCACGCCTGCAGTGGAGCAACCTGCGATTGCTGCTCAGGGAGTGTCTGGCCAGCGGCCAGGACTGCCTGGTGGTAGGCGATGTCAAACAGTCCATCTACCGCTGGCGTAACAGCGACTGGAACATACTCAACACCGGTCTGGAGCAGGAGATGTCCATCTACAACCCCGTCGTGGAACCCATGGACACCAACTTCCGCAGCGCCAGCCGCGTGATAGCATTCAACAACGAGCTGTTCCCCATGGCCGTCCAGGCCGTATCGGACTTCTACCTAACCACCACCGGACTCACCTATCCCAAGCTGGAGAAAGCCTACGGGAACGTAGACCAGCTCTGCAGCAAAGACCTTGACGAGGGATACGTCTACGCCCAGCTCATCAACCAGAAATACAAAGCCGATGAGCTCACCGACGTCATCTGCCCCATGATAGCCGAGCATCTGGACCGCCTCACCGCCGCCGGCGTGAGACAGACCGACATAGCCATCCTGCTCCGATTCAGCAGAGAGATAGCCCAGACCGCCAACTGGTTCGCCCTGAACCGCCCCGAATACCGCATGATATCGGGCGAGGCCTTCCAGCTGGATTCATCGGTCTCGGTAAGGATGATAGTAAACGCCCTCAAGTGGCTTGCCGACAGCACCGACCGTATTGCGCTGGCCAATGTAGCCTGGGAGCGCGAGCGTATATTATACGGTGAAAAGGCCGCTTTTGACCAGGTAGCCGCCAATCTGGAGGAGCATCTGCCCCCTTCACTCATGTCCGATGCCCGGTCCCTGCGTAACCTACCCCTCTACGAGCTCACCGAGAAGCTGTTCAGCCTACTGGAACTCAACGGCATAGAGGGTCAGGACCAGTATGTCATGGCCTTCATGGACACCCTGAGTCAGTGGCTCACCCGCAACCCCGCCGACATACAGCAGTTCATCACAGCCTGGGATGACAAGCTCCACAAGACATCCATCCCCGCGCCCGATATAGACGGAATCCGCCTGCTCACCATACATAAATCCAAAGGACTGGAATTCCACACCGTCATAGTGCCGTACTGCAACTGGTCCGT
>JBGURN010000215.1:0-2442 GCA_045131955.1 Bacteroidaceae bacterium | reverse complement strand
CCCTGTTCGTAGGTGGGAGGAGGTTCGGGCGGAGTATAACGGAACATACCATCCAGCCATTTTATGCGCTTGACCAGCCAGTCCTTGATGTAACGGATCTCGTCGTCATAACTGGTCGATACATAATAATTGGGCCATACCCACACACCCCAGCGTGGCCATGCCTGGGCATTGCGGGCCTCGGCACCACAGCAGGTCACCTCGTTAGCCAGTGAATCGATGGTTGCCCACAAGCGGTCGTCACGCAGGTTGGCTTGCCTCATCTGGGCCCAACGTGCCCTGCGCTGCAACACATAATCGTTGTCCGAAATAAACCGTTGCCACCAGAAGGGAATCATCGGGTCACCAGTTTGATAAAAACTGGCATTCATGCGTGAAACCCAATTGCCAGTAGCAGACCCCTGGTTGTGACGGCAATTACCGAAGGCCAAGTTAAAGTCCCAAATCACCATTTTGAAACGCGGGTCAATGCTGTCGCGCTGTTTATAGAACTTGGCACTCATCCTGTAAGCATCCACATTGTGACCAAGCTCGTTGACAATCTGATAGTCCATGAAGGACTGCACGTCAACATACTTGCGGTAACCTATCTCAGGATCCTTAAAGTCAGGAGAGGCAAACGCGTCCTCCATCCTGTCGATGGCCTCGTTGATGTACCGGATCTGATCACTGGTCATATCCTCATAGTCGGGCGACTTGTACTGGAACTGGATAATGCGGTCGGTATAGGTGATGACGCCATCGGCATCCACGGGATGATACTTGGAGACATAGGTCATCTCATCGTCAATGCCCACTTCCATGATGTAACCGCCCGTCAACTCATCGCCCTCCATGCCGGGATCATCCAGGTTGAGGCGATATTTGCCCTTGGAAACCACCTCGCAGAGGATGTATACACCGTAATAGATACCGTCGAGATAGACTTCACACAGCCGGCCTTGAGGCGTGTAATCCATCCAAGGTCTAGCCACTTCAAAGGCCAGCAGGTCACGGATCATGCTCTTGTCGGAATATGGAGCCAGCAGAGCCCAGTTGTTATCCTTGCCCATGCCCAAAATCGGCACTTTCTTCTTGTCATATCCCTGCTCAAGGGGCTTACTCAGGGTGCGAAAAGAGTAAGGCTTTTTATCACTCACGCTGTAGGATGAGTTGCCTCGATAGCGCAGGGCGATATAGCCCTCATAATCAATGTGCTGACCCGGATGTGCCACCGTGTCGCCATAGTTAAGCTGTCCCTTTCCGTTATGAATGATTTTCATGCGTGCCGAGATGCGTTCTTCGCGGTCAATCGTGGCACCGTCCACATCAATCCACACGATAGGCAGATTGGTGGAATCAATCACCACCGTCTTGTCGTCCGGCGGGTAATTGTCGGGATCCTGTGCCAATGCGATATTGCCGAGTGACAATACCACCATCAACGCCAACAAAAATAGTCGTTTAATCATTTCATTCATATACTTTTGTGAATATGCCGCAAAAGTACTCTAAAAAAACGAAAAACAAGTATTTATGTCACAGAATTCAATATTTTTCACTTTTACGATGCTTCCCAATTGCCTAGCAACAAGAAGTTGATAAGCTTGGTCACATCGCTGATGCCGATATTGCCGTCCAAATCACAATCGGCTGCATCAAGGTAAACGCCCGTGGCATCACTCGTGAGCAGGTAATTGATAAGGACGGTCACGTCAATGATAGTTACCTGATAATCTCCATTCACGTCACCACGCTCTCGACTATCGGGGTCAAAACCCAACTGGCCGTCCATCCAGGCGATGCGATCTGTGAGCCACTGCTTGAGAAAGGCAATGGCATCGGCGTAACTGGTAGGGACATAGTTGTTGGGCCATACATACACGCCCCACCGCGGCCATGCCTGGTCATTACGGGTTTCAGCACCATGAGATGTAACGATGGAGGCCAGCGAATCTATCTCTGCCATGAGGCAATCCAACCTCAAGTTACTACGACGATATTGAGCCCAGCGAGCCTTCAGGGCAGCAGTGTAACTAGGATCCTTGTTGAGTTTATACCACCAGAAGGGTACCAAGTAGATATTAGCTTGTGCCAGCAATGTATCATTCATCTCGTAGCTCCAGTTTTCAGTTCTCCAAGCGCCATAATAATAGGGCATACCATAAGCCAAATCCATGTCCCATACCACCATCTTGAAGCGCGGGTCCTCACTGTCGCGACGCTTGAACAACTTACCGCTCAAGCGATAGGCATCCACATTGTGCCCCAACTCCATAGCAATCTGGTAATCGATGAAGTTTTCCACATCAATGTACTTGCGATAACCCGTTTCTGGATTCATATAGATACTGGAGTTTAAGGCGCCTTCCATCAGGTCAATCTGGTGATTAAAATAATCCAACTGGGCCTGACTGATGTCCTCATAATCGGGAGACGAGTACTGAAAATAGATATTATATC
>JBGURN010000214.1:0-3394 GCA_045131955.1 Bacteroidaceae bacterium | reverse complement strand
CAGTAAATAAATATAAACCAAATAATGAAACACCTACCACCAGCATTATCATCCATATGGTAGATTTAAATGGATTAATTACATGTTCCATAAGTTCACCATTAAGTCAATGGAACAATTTAAAGGTCCCATTAGAAACGATTGCATCAAAGGCAGATGTGTTTGTATTTGCCATTAGATTAAACCCGAATTCGGCAACGACATCAATTTTTTGAGTTGCCACATCACTGAAGACTCCAACGGCTGCAATGCTTATTCCCGCAGAAAGAGCTCCGCCAACGGCGCCTCCCAAGGCGGCATAACGGTCTTCAATAACCTCTTTTCGATTTCTTTGCCAGTCTATTCCCATATAGGAATAACTTATCGTTTTGCTAACAACTTTTATAGATGTTTTTCCTTTACCACCCGCTTTTCTTTTTTCAACGGTTTTTATGGTTGCTGTTCTGTTACGAGTGGTAGCCTTTGCCCGGTTCGCTCTTGCCCCTGCATAAGATGTCACTGCTCCAACTATGCTGGTAGAAACTACGGCGAGAGCCTTTACTGCTCTATATGCTTTATATGCTTTGACAACATTGCCTGCCAACCCGCCAAAAGCACCTGTAATTCCACCTGTAATTGCACCAACTACAGCCCCTTTTATGACTGCGCCTTTCACATGTTTTTTCCCTTTATTCTTAGCATAAGCCGAAAGCGCACCAGATACAGCACCAATGATTGCACCAGCAACAAATGCAACTGGGAAATTACCATCTAAATCTACCGTGTTGATAGGATCATTCGCACCATAGGAGAATAAATTATATGTGGAAACATTCCTATTATCCAATACTCCGTCCGCATTGATAAACCGTCCCGTCTCAGGATCATAATAGCGGGTCTCAAGGAGGTAGAAACCGAGGTCGGTATCGTAAAAGTAGCCACGATAGCGGAGCGGGTTCAGGAGGCCGATGGTGTTTGCCGCAGAACCGGTTGTAGATAACAGTTTGCCCCAGCTGTCGTACTTGTATTCGGTGACAACAGTACCGGCACTGTCATACAGCGCAATGACGTCGCCCTGTGCGTTGTAAAGGTAATAGTAATCGGTGCCGTTCAAGTTCACCCCGAGTGCTATGCCGTCCGGGTCGTAAGTGAAGTTCAGGGTGTTGGTCCCGTCGGTCATAGAGACCAGAAGGCCGGACGCGTAGGTGTACTGGGCTCCGGTCGTGGAACCGACCTTCCATGTTCTTTGTCCATCCGCGTTATAGATGAAGTTGAAGCTCTCTCCATCCTTCGTCGCACTGGCCAGCTGTCTTCCCTTCTGCCAGGTGAAGGTGTACCCGTTATAGCTCAACGGGTTGCCGATCTGGTCGTAGAGAATGGTAGAACCGTTATTGTACGTCAGTAGCTGGTCTCCCCAGGACACCGCATAGGTGTACGGGACCGTCCGGGTTGCAGAAGTCAGCGCACCGGTCGTGTAGGGGTATTCCACCTTAGACAGGATGTTTCCATTGCTGTCATAATTATAGCAGATAGTAACACTTCTGTCCTCGTCGTTTTCTCTCGCCAGTCTGCCAAGGCCGTCGTATTCATAAGAATGCGTCTTGTTGTTTTCGGTGATGGAAGTGATTTGGCCGTTTGCATTGTACTGGTAAGAGATGCCGGAACGAAGGGCACTCGCACTGCCGCCGGTCGGTGTCAATTGATAGTTGAGACTTGCGATCCTTCCGGACTGACCCTGCGTGGACGAATGATAGGTATAATTCGTTGCCACGTTCCCGGAAGAGAGAGCATGTCCTTCGGTTGTGATTCGATTGAGCCCGTCATAACTGTAAGAGAAGTTCGGGCTTCCATTGCTGGTGGAAACTCCGGTCAGAAGCCCCACATCCGAGTAAGTATAGTCTGCCGATGAGAGCTTAACGCCTCGTTTGTAAACTTTATAGGCAGAGGTATTGTTCTGGTCGTTATAGGCGTATCGGATGCTCACACGGTTCGAACCATCCTCTTCCGTGAGGCGGCCCGCCAGGTCATAGCCATAGACCCAGACTTCATCTTCTGCCACATCTTCCAGAGCACCCAGCTGTCCCTGGCTGTTGTAACTGTAACGGAATGCCGTGTTCCCATCATAACTTTCACTGGTCACCCGGTCCATACTGTCGTAGCTGTAAGCGTGGACCGTTCCGTTTCCATAGGTCGAGGTGTTGACGGTGCCGTTTGCGTTATACGCAACCGTGCTCAGAGTTTGTCCCGCAACAGAGGTCCCAACCGTTCTACCAAACTGGTCATAGGTGAAACCATAAGTCGTCCCGGCCGGAGAGATCGATGTCACTCTTCCGGCGGAGTCATAACCGTATGTGACGGTGGCATCGTGGTTTGCATCTATCGTTCCGCTGGTGGAGAGCGGCTCATCGTTGTTTGCGTTATAGGTGTAAGATGTCACATTGCCAAGCGGGTCTGTCACAGAATTCAGAAGGCCCTTCGTTGTGTTGTAGTTATATGTGGTGACTTCTCCGTTCTCGTCGGTAGTCGTGGCAAGGTAGTTGTCGTATGCGGTGTAAGTATAGTCCACCCTGCTTGAAAGGGTCCCGCTCTCATCGGTCACCGTGATGCGGGTCGGCATACCGCGATTCGTGGACGGATAGGTATAACTCGTTACGATGCCGTCCTGCGTCGTGGACGTCAGGATGTTGTGGTTATTGTCGTAAGTATAGGTTTCATTGTCTTTCTCGGTCCCGTTCTTTTCAAAGGCGATCTTCGTGATGTCCGGCCCGTTGTAGGTATAGCGGATCGCATCCCCCGAATCGCTCTTCTGGAGGATGAGTTTGCCGTCACTGTCATAGCTGTAATTCGTTCCGTAGTTGTCTTCGTAGACATAAAAGTTGTCAAAAGCTGCCGCATTTACTTCCTGATTGTAAAGCGTCCGGAAGATCACTTTGTTGAAGGCACCGGTCGCTTTGATCGACCCGGAAATGCCCTGGACTTCGTTCGTGTAGGTATTGAACCACAGCGATTTGCTGGTAACTAATGTGTCGTTGTTATAGAGGTACAGTTTCAGGCCAAATCGCCGGCTGTTGTTTTCTGTATCGTTGCACTGTGCCGAGCTGAACCCGAGTGCTGTGCCGCCGAAGACCAGGACCGCGCCTTCATCGCCGCTCAGCGAGATCGTCTGGTAAGCATTTCGGTTGCTGGCCGGAGCACCGGCGATTCGGATCCACTTGTTCGAGCCGGAAAACGTTTCGGTCGAGCCGCCAGTGGGAAGGGTCCATCCGATGGCGTTCCCGGAGCTGTCCAGCATATCGCAGGTCGGGTTCGTCAGGAAATTATAAGGTCCTGCCGCTTCTTTTTTCTCAAGCTGCATGCAGTCAAAGTAGACCGTCTCCGTATCCGAACCGTAGGTCTCCAGTGTGGCAAACACACG
>JBGURN010000213.1:0-28805 GCA_045131955.1 Bacteroidaceae bacterium | reverse complement strand
TCATGCCTTTCAGAGCGTTTTATTAGGGATGGGAGGGATAGCGCCGAAGGCGCGTAGTTTCAGATACTGATACCCCAAAAGTTCTCTTGGAAAAAGGGTACCAAATAGAACCGTCCCCTTTGGTCCCCTTTGGCTCCCTTGGCGGCTTCGTCAGATTGAGAGGCCGAAGGTTTTCTTGATGGGGCTCATCACGAACATGGACTGGATGGAGCCGACCGTATCAGTGGAGCCCAGAACGTTCATGAGGAACTCCTTGTAGGAGCGCATATCGGGACAATATACCTTGAGCAGGTAATCGAACTCGCCTGATATGTTGTAGCACTCCGCTACCTCTTTCATATTGCGGGCGGCCTCCTCAAAACGGTGGGCGGCGTCACCGGTCATCATGCGCAGACGTACGCAGCAGAACACAACGAATCCCAGGTTCAGTTTCTCAGGGTCCAGGACTGCTATATACTTACGAATATAACCTTCACGCTCCAAACGTTTCTGTCTTTCGAATACAGGTGTCGTAGAAAGATGTACCTTTGCAGCGAGTTCCTTAGTTGTAAGCCTTGAATTATCCTGCAGACAGGTCAGTATCTGGATGTCTGTCATATCAAGTTCACCGGCTTTGGGCTCAATAAGTGTTGAAATTTTCTGCTGTTCCATGTTGTTAAGGCTATTTGATTGTCTTTGTTTCTACAATTATGCGCAAATGTAGTTATATTTTCTTGAATTTTAATTCTTGTTGGTGACATTTTCTTTTCGCCGTAACTTCGCATCGTCAAAAGAAACAAAAACGAATTAACAACAAAAAAAAGAATACGACTATGGCAAACAACAACAAACTCCATCTTGAGACACTGGCACTTCATGTAGGCCAGGAGCAGCCCGATCCCGCGTCCGATGCACGCGCAGTACCTATATATCAGACCACATCATATGTGTTCCGTAACTCACAGCACGCAGCTGACCGTTTCGGTCTTCGCGATGCCGGTAACATTTACGGCCGTCTGACCAACTCAACCCAGGATGTACTGGAAAAGCGCGTTGCCGCTCTTGAGGGTGGCGTAGCAGGACTCGCAGTTGCATCGGGTGCCGCAGCAGTAACATACGCCCTGCAGAACATTGCACAGGCCGGCGACCACATCGTAGCAGCCGATAACCTGTACGGCGGTTCATTCAACCTGATAACACACACTCTCGCCACACAGGGCATAAGCAACACCATCGTCAAGGTGAATGACCTGGAGGCACTTGAGGCAGCCATCCGCCCCAACACCAAGGCTATTTATGCCGAGACATTCGGTAACCCCAACAGTGACGTTACCAATCTGGAGGCTGTAGCAGCCGTAGCCCACAAGCACGGAATAGTATTTATCGTGGATAACACATTCGCACCTATCCTTATCCGTCCGCTTGAGCACGGAGCCGATATAGTTGTGCACTCTGCAACCAAGTTCATCGGTGGTCACGGATCATCACTGGGTGGCGTAATCGTTGACGGCGGCACATTCAACTGGAAGGCCAACCCCGACAAGTACCCCACTCTGGCCAAGCCCGATCCCTCATACCACGGCGCCGTATTTGCCGATGTAGCCGGTGCAGCCGCATTCGTAACCCGTATCCGCGCCGTCATCCTGCGTGACACCGGTGCTGCCATCAGCCCCTTCAACGCATGGATCCTGCTTCAGGGTGTCGAGTCTCTGCCCCTTCGCATAGAGCGTCACGTTGAGAACGCCCTCAAGGTAGTTGACTACCTGGCTAAGAACCCCAAGGTTGCCAAGGTTAACCACCCCTCACTCCAGGATCATCCGGATCATGAGCTCTACAAGAAGTACTTCCCCAACGGTGGCGGTTCAATCTTCACATTCGAGATTAACGGCACCCAGGAGGACACCTGGAAGTTCATTGACTCACTGCAGATATTCTCACTGCTCGCTAACGTGGCTGATGTAAAGAGCCTTGTAATACATCCTTACACCACCACACACTCCCAGATGACCTCAAAGGAGCTCGCCGAGCAGCACATCACTCCTACCACCGTTCGTCTGTCAATCGGTGTGGAGCATATTGATGACATCATAGCCGACCTTGACCAGGCTTTTGCCAAGATTTAAGTTATTTATTAAAAACATCTGTCCTATGCCGTTAAAACTTCCTGATAAACTACCCGCCATTGAGATTCTCAAGAATGAGAACATATTCGTGATGGACACTGAAAGGGCCACGCATCAGGACATACGTCCTCTCAGGATCGTGGTGCTGAACCTCATGCCGGTCAAGCTCACGACTGAGACGGACCTCATACGGCTGCTCTCAAACACCCCCCTGCAGATTGAACTCAAGTTCATGAAGATAAAGGGACATACCTCGAAAAACACTCCCGTAGAGCACATGAAAGTGTTCTACGAGACTTTTGAGAGCCTCAAGGACCAGAAATTCGACGGTTTCATAGTGACCGGCGCTCCTCTGGAACAGATGGAATTTACAGATGTGGAATACTGGGATGAACTGACAGAGATTTTGGATTGGGCTCGTACCCACGTTACATCCTCACTCTACATTTGTTGGGCTGCACTTGCGGCCCTTAACCACTTTTACGGTATCCCCAAGTACGGGCTTGAAGAGAAACGTTTCGGAGTGTTCCGTCATACCGTTCTGCGTGAGTTCGTACCCCTGTTCCGCGGATTCGACGACGAGTTCTACGCACCTCACAGCCGTCATTCCGAGGTCCGCAGGGAGGACATACTCCGCGTTCCGGAGCTTGAACTTCTCTCTGAGTCCGATGAGGCCGGAGTGTTCCTGGTTTCAGCCCGACACGGTCGTGAGATATTCATAACCGGTCATCCGGAATACTCACCCTACACTCTCGATACGGAGTACAGGCGTGACCTGGACAAGGGACTGGATATAGCCAAGCCCAGACACTACTACCGTGGTGATGACCCTGACAAGGGGCCTCTGGACCGCTGGAGAGCACATGCCAACCTGCTCTACTCCAACTGGCTCAACTACTACGTCTATCAGGAGACTCCTTATAACCTGCAGGAGATAGGATAACCCGCCAAGCGCGGAAAAAACCCTGTAATACACAGCTGAACACTAGTCCGGCTGTGTATTTTTTTATTGTGACCTATTAACAAAAATACAGACACTGCGTCTTTAAGTCGTAACCCGATAACTAAAACAATACGACATATGAAAGTAAAAGCTTTTTTGATCCTGGCGCTCTGCGCTGTATTCCACTCCTGTGACATGGTAGATGCACAGATTGTATGGCTTTCCAACAAGAACATGGATTTTACTGATTGCGCGATGGAAGACCGCAATGTACGCGATTTCGAGTCAATCACCTGCTCATGCCCCTTTGACGTGATCTACGAGCAGTCACGCTCCTGTTACGTTACTGTTGAGGGTGACGAGGCTTATCTGCGCCGCGTATATACACGCGTGAACCGCGGTGTTCTTGACATCTCTCTTGAGCCCATGAGATACCGCAACGTAAGGCTTCGCGTAAGAGTTGGTTCTCCCGATATATCGGAGCTTGTCATGAGCGGAAGCGGCAGCATAATCGTCTCAGGCGATATAGATACTGACAACGATCTCACACTGCGTGTAACCGGCAGCGGCGATATCACCGCCCGCAATATAGATTGTGCCGACCTTACCACAAGCGTAGCCGGCTCGGGCGATATCAAACTCGGCTCGATAGCTGCCGATCAGGTTAAGGTAAGCCTTGCAGGATCAGGTGACTGGACCGCACGCAGAGTCATTGCAGAAAACCTGGAGGTATCTGTAGCAGGATCAGGTGACGTAAGTATCAGTGACGTAGATATAGAGAACGAACTCTCCGCATCAGTTGCCGGTTCAGGCGACGTAAGGATAAGCGGTTCCACACGTAACGCAATCGCCCGGGTCATCGGCTCCGGAGATATAACCGGAAACCTGAGTTTCAGGCATATCTCCAAGAGCAAGACCGGAAGCGGAACTATCAGATGGTAAACATCTGAACTATCTTATCTAAGGGATCAGAGGAACTTTCCGCGGTTCTGCAGTCCCAGAAGTCCCGACATAAGGAATACTATTCCCGAGACCACCATGAGGAGCCTGTTCTTTAAAAGGATCAGGCTCCAAATGGCTGCATTTATATTCTCGGGTTCCTCATAGGGGTTTATCGTTACATCCCATACCTTGTTCTTGACCAGAGGCAGGCTGGCCAGTATGAGAGCCAGTATCACCGTAAGTATGGAGAGCACGGCAGCGGCGTTTCCGTTACGTATGAGCGTAGAATAGAGAAACGCCAGGTTACCGAACAGCATGACCGGTATCATAAGCTGTGCCGCCATGGTGAACGGCTGCACGGGATAGAGCAGGATCCTGGCCAGGAAGGCATAAGCCACAAGGATAAGGTAGACCTCCACATAGATCATGACCAGGCGGAACAGCCATACCTTATACATGTAGTTGGGAATACCGAACAGCAGCTCCAGTATACGGTGATCGGCATCATTCTGGATACCGAAACATGCCGGATAGAACACGAGCAGAAGTCCGGGTATTATAAGCTGGCTGTATACCATGCCATGACTCAATGTAGAGCCTCTTGATGCGGCTGTGAACATAAGGAAGAAGAACAGGACAAGTCCTACCAGCAAAAACCATATGAACTTGCCTGAGAAGATTATCCTCATATTGTATGCGCTCAAGCGGGCGAAAGATTTCACTGTCTTAAATACTGACATGGGTCAATTTCTTTATAGATTCTTTAATAGACATAGGTACGCATCCTCAAGGTTGGGTTCAGCCTTCTCAGCTCCCGGGAAGGGACACTCAGGCGATATGTAACGAACCTTGATCTTGTCACCGTCCTGGATGTGGTTGGCAATAAGCTTCTCGTCCAGTTCACCCAGACGTGAGGCCTCGATGTCAAACAGCCAGACCTTATCCTTGGCCAGGTTGACCATCTCGGATGGCAGTCCAAAGTACTTGAGGGTACCCTTCTCTATCACAACAACCTGGTTACATGAGCTGGCTATATCCTCAATGATATGGGTTGAGAATATGACGATACGGTCACGGCTCAGCTCTACAAGCAGGTTACGGAAACGTATACGCTCTCTGGGGTCAAGACCGGCAGTAGGCTCATCGACCACAAGTATGCGCGGCAGGTTGAGCAGTATGAGCGCAATACCTATACGCTGTTTCATACCGCCCGAGAACGAACCTATCTCAGAATTGCGCTGCTCATACATATGTACGGCTGTGAGTACGTATTCCAGTCTCTCCTTGCGGACGGTCTCATCGGTAATACCCTTGAGTATGGCCTGATAATCCAGGAAATCCCAGGCGCTCATGGACTCGTACATACCGAATTCCTGAGGCAGGAAACCTATCAGGCTCTGGAGCTCCTCCCTGTACTTGAGGGTATCCATACCGTTAATGAATACCGTACCGTAGCTCTGACGCAGGATTCCGGTCACGATACGCATGAACGTGGACTTACCGGCTCCGTTCGGGCCCAGAAGTCCGAACATACCGCTGTGAATCTCGAACGATACGCCACGCAGGGCCTTGAACGGCTTCTTGCGCTTGCCTATAATAGGAATGCTCTTTACGAACAGGAACCAGGCACGTCTTATGCCTGCTGTCTCACCCTTGAGACGCTCCACGTTTATATTGTTCACATAGAGGTAGTCCGATGTCTTGCGGATGCAGAGTCCCAGTATCCATACTATTGCTATGAATACCATCACACCCTTACTCTCTATGCGGGTATTCAGGAACAGCATGGCGCATGCAGGCAGTACCCAATAAAGTATCTTCTTTATCTTTATGCTGATACCGCCTCCGTGCTTGAACTTGTATGACACATACTCCAGGATGGCCTTGATGATATTGTTAATGCCAGCCAGGGTTATGATTGTCATAAGCAGTATCCAGAACTGTTTCTCAAAATACCATCCTGCCAGATAACCGGTATAACCGAACACCACTACCTGCCACAAGAGACCGATGAAATCCTTTGCGTGGTGGTATGTGCGTGACAGTCCCAGACGGCGGCGTATATTCAGGCCGCTCCTCCACTGACGCAGGAACAGGCTGTACCAGTCATAGACCTTTACAAGGTTACGCACCTCAATGACTATAGGCTCGTCTGCGCTTACTATGTTCTTGCGTGCTATCCTCACGGAGCTCTTCACGAAGTATGTCACACCGGGGATGGCTACCGTCAGGATTATGATGTAAAGCAGTATACGGAATATTCCGCTCACACCGCTGAATATCATGATGAGGCCCACACCGTAGAGTATGGCGTGCAGGATATGGGTGTATCGGCCCAGACCCTTGTACCATGCCCTCATGTTCTCGAACGATATGTAGAGCGTAGGAATGAGCAGCAGCGTAAGCACGGCTGAGAAGGTCAGTCCGCCTATCACTGTCAGGGCGAACGGAGCACCTATGGCACCCGCATACTCGTTGTCACCCATAGCCATAGGTATGAGCGTGACAATCGTTGTGATTGTGGTTATGCAGATAGGTCTCAGACGTGAGTAACCGCTGGTCATGATGGCTCTCATACGGCCGTAGCCACGACGGCGCAGTGTCGACGAGTAGTCAATGAGTATGATACCGTTGTTCACCACAATACCAAGCAGGATCAGGAATCCTGTCAGGGTGTTGGCGTTCATCAGGCTGTTGCCCGACAGAAGCAGGGCGAGCAGCGAACCGATGGCGGCCAGAGGTATGGAGAACAGCAACACGATAGGCGTGGTCAGTGACTCAAAGGCCGATGCCAGTATCATGAATATGAGTATGATCGATGCCAGAATCAGGAACTTGAATTCACTGGTGGAGTCATCGCCGCGCTGTGCCTCGAGTGCCAGACCTGAAGGCAGGTTGTAGTTGGCAATCAGGTCATCAATCTGCTCGTGATAGCCGTCAAGCACATCCTTGGGCAGGTCCTCACTCTGTGATATGGAATAGGTCACATTGACCCTGCGGTCACGGTTCACACGCCTTACCTCCGACGGGCCGCGGCTCAGACGGATGGTGGCAAGCTGCTGGAGCTCGTGGGTGCCGCCGTTGGCATCGGTCACAACCACACGACGCAGGTCATCGAGAGTCTTCTCCCAACGTCCCATCTCCTCCTCTTCCTCGGTCAGGTCCTCCATTATGACTATGTCATACTCATCGGTACCTACCTTGAAGCTGGCACCGGTGCTGGTAGAGCGGTTCAGAGAGTTCAGCGCCGTTGTTATGGCCTGATTGGTGATATTGTACGATGCCAGCGTCACGGGATCGAAGGTGAGCTGTACCTCACGGCGTCCGCCCGGGTTGTCGACCCTGACGTCACGTACAAAATCCAACTGTTCCAGATAGTATCGCAGGTTGTTGGATACCACACGCATGGTCTCGGTATCGGAACCTTTCACGACTATCCTCTCCGTGTTGTCGCCCACACCGAGCACGCTCATGAAACGGGTCAGGGAGCTGAGTCCCGATGCGCTCTGGTTGCCGCGGGCATAACCCGGGGTGACACGCACATCGATCTCATTCTCCAGGGCGAGTTCATCGCTGAGCTGCTCCACAAGCTGGCTGATAGTCACACCACCCTTCTTGTTGTAACCCTCCTTCAGCGTCACGGTGATCGAGGCCTGATCCTCCTGGATGCGGCTTATCACATCCTTCTTGTAGATAAGGCTGTCCAGACGCTCCTCAAGGGTGGCTGTAGCCTCATCGGTATCCTCAATGGTGCTGCCGGTAGGCATGGTTATGTTCACGTTGATACGGTCGCTGTCAATCTGACGGTTCTGGCCGGTATTACGTGACAGAGCGAATATGAAGGCTATCACCAATACGGCAACGGCTATACCGATGGTAGGTCCGGGATCACGCAGACAGGTCTTGAGCAGAGTTGAATACATCTGCAGCGGACGGTCGTGAATGGACATCTTGCGGAAGAACACGCTAGTTCCGCCTCCGCGTTCCATCATGGCTGCTGTAGCCATAGGTATGAACGTCACAGCCACGAACAGTGAGAATATGAGCGTGGATATGATGGAGATACCGATATTCCTACCCAGGAGCTTGATCATGGGTTCATCGGAGAACACAAACGGCAGGAACACCGTTATGGTGGTAAGCGTAGAGGCGATAAGGGCCTTACGCACCTCCTTGACACCCTGCAGGGCCGCCAGTCTGGGCGGCATTCCCATAGAGGCCAGGCGGTAGATATTCTCCAATACCACGATACTGCTGTCCAGCAACATACCTATAGCCAGGGCCATACCTATAAGGGTAAGGGTGTTGATGGATACATCGGCCGCATAGAATATGTTGAATGCCGATAATATGGAAACCGGGATGGAGAGTGCTATGAAGAACACCAGACTGAAGTTCTGAAGGAAGAACCACAGTACCACGATAGCCAGCAGACCTCCTATCAGGGCCAGTTTCACGATCTGTGATATGTTGTTGCTTATCTGGTCAGCCGAGTTGGACTGGATGACAAGCTGAAGGTCCTGGGCGGCAACCTCACGGTTCACCTCCTCAATACGCTTGAGCGTCCTCTTGGAGAGGTCCAGCAGGTTCTCACCCGTTCCGTTTACCAACGATACCGAGATGGCGTCCATACCGTTCACACGGCTTATGGTCGTCTCCTCCTTATAGTCAAAGAACACAGTGGCTACGTTCTTAAGATATACGGGGCCTTGCGCTACGACCAGGTTCTCCACCTGTGAGACGTCATCATAATTGGCGTCAAGCTGTACGTAGTACTTCTTGTCGGGCTCGCTGATAAAGCCCAGGAACGTACGCTCCTGATTGTACTGGCTCAGAGCCTGGCTTATCTGTGAGTTCGATATATGCAGAGCCTGCATGGCCTCCGGGTTGGACCTTATCTCAATGGACTTGACCCTACCTCCGTATACCGTCACTCCGGCTATACCGTCTATACTCTCAAGTCGGGGAACCACATCCTTGTCCACGATAGCTCTCAGACGGTCCACACCACCCGATCCACGCACCTGAAGTGACATGAACTGGTTGCTTATTCCGTTTACGTTAGCCTGCTGGACATTGACTGTGACATCGGACGGGAAATCACCCCTTATTGAGCTGATTTTCTCCTGCAGCTTGACAGTGGTCATCTTAAGGTTGGTGCCTCGCTTAAAGTCAACCCTTATGGATCCCTGTCGGCCCGATGCCGTCGATTCCATATTCTCCACACCACCAACGGCGCTTATGGCACCCTCAAGCGGGATCACCACCTGCTGCTCCATATAAGCCGGAGTGTGGTCGCTTCGGGATGAGGCTGTCACATAAAGCTGGGGCAGTTCCGTATTGGGCAGCAGCTCAACCGGCAACTGCTTGTACGAGAAGTAGCCCAGCAGCGTGAGCGCCACCAGAAGCATGCATATAGTTACTCTTCTGTCAATGAAAGACTTAAACTTCATTTTCCGGTTATTCTAATCTTGGCGCTCTCAAATACGTAATAAACACAAGGTATCACCACAAGGCTCAGCAGAGTCGAGGTAACCAGACCGCCTATCACGGCAATGGCCATGGGCGAACTCAGCGATGCACCCTCGCCTATTCCCAGTGCCATAGGCACGAGTGCCAGGATGGTGGTAAGGCTGGTCATGAGGATAGGACGGATACGCTGCTGTCCTGCCTCGGCGATGGCGTCGGTAAGACTCAGTCCAGACTCCTTGAGCTGTCCTATGCGGTCTACAAGTATGATGGAGTTGTTTACCGCAATACCGGCAAGCATCACCATACCTATGATACCCATTATATTCACGGTTATGCCTGTTACAAGGAACATAAGCACCGCTCCCACCAATGCCAGAGGAATGGTAAGCAGGATGGTGAACGGATGCAGCAGTGACTCGAACTGCGATGCCATAACCATATACACAAGTACTATTGACAGTACAAGTGCCAACAGCAGGCTGTTCATGGATTCGGCTCTGCGCTCCTCCTCACCTGTCACGGTTATGGAGTAGTTCTGAGGCAGCTCTATACCCTGCACGGCCTCTCTTGTGCGCTGTGCGGCCTTGTCAAGTGATACAGACTCGTCTATATCGGCAGTGACGCGGGTCACACGGTTCTGATTGAGTCGTGATATCTCCTTGGGTGCAGTGCTCTCGCTTATCTGAGCAAGCTCCACAAGGCGGAAATCCTTCTGGCCCGATGTGATGACCATGTTGTTCAAATCAGAGAGTGACACGCCGGGAACCTTGATGCTGATATCCCTCATATCGCCCTTGTAGTCCATCTGTCCGGCTTCACGACCGGCAAGATGCTGCTGAATCTGGGTGATTATGGTCGATACGTTTATGTTGTTCATACCGGCCAGGGCACGGTCCACGGTGATGATGATCTCCGGAGCACCGCCTGCCAGTGAGCTCTCCACGTTATAGAGGCAGTCAATTGAGTCAACCGCGGTCTTGACCTGAGCTGTCAGGGCAGCCAGCAGATCCAGGTCCTCACCCTTAATCTCCACTACCAGCGGAGCATCCTCGGTACCCATCATGGAGTTCAGGGAGTTCTCATCCTGTGTGAATGAGAGTTCCATTCCCTCCACACCGTCGGTATATGACGAGAGGACCTCGGTAAGATAGTCGGGTGTCACGGCCGATGCCTTGGAGAGCTGAATCTTAAGGGTTGCGGTATTCTCACCCTCAAAATCCAGGTTCTGTGATGACGCACCCGGTCCTACATGAGTGTAGATGACGCAGTCGGGATCCTGAGAGAGGTCGTACACCAGGTTCTCCAGACTCTCCAGAGTAGATGATGTGCGCTCCAGACTGGTACCCTCGGCCAGACGGACCTTCACGTTGATGGTGTTAGCATCGGTCTTAGGCATGAACTCGGTACCCACGAACGGAAGCAGGAACACCGTTCCTACAACCAGTATAAGGGAGCAGAGAATTACCAGCCAGCGTTTCTCAACCAGTCTCTTGAGGAATTGTGAGTATCCCTTTATGTTGATTGAGCTGAAGTTCTTGACGGGCTGCGCTTTCTTACGTGAGAATATGCGCTCATACAGCGTAGGAATGACCAGGATAGCTACAAACAGTGATGATATCAGCGAGAATGTAACAGTCCAGGCCTCATCCTTGAACAGTTCACCTGTAGCGCCGTGCAGATAGACGATAGGCAGGAACACCACGATGGTGGTAAGGGTCGATGCCGATACGGCACCGGCAACCTCGGATGTACCGGTCACAGCAGCATCACGTACGGAGAGCCCACGTTCCTGATTTCGGAATATGCTCTCTATGACCACGATGGCGTTATCCACCAGCATACCCGCACCTAGCGCAAGTCCTCCCAAGGTCAGTATGTTTATGGTCAGACCGCTGAAGAACATCAGGTTGAAGGTGGCTATGATGGATACAGGTATGGATACGGCCACGATAAGGGTGGTCCCTATCCTGCGCAGGAACACGAACAGCACGATAACGGCAAGCAGGATACCCAGCATGGCGCTGTTCTTGACCTCACCGATCGAGTTGTTTATGAATGTTGCCTGGTCGCTTATGATCTTAACCTCATAACCGGGCAGTGACTTCTGTATCTTGGCAAGGCTTGTCTTGACTCCGTCAACCGCCTTCACGGTGTTGAAGTCCATCTCCTTGAATACCGATATGCCAATGCTTCGGTTGCCGTTAACCCTTACTATATTCTCGGGCTCACGGTTCTCAAAGCGTATGTCAGCCACGTCACGCAGGTAGATGGGGGCCATGCTGGCCGACTCGAACTCACCTATCTGACGGCCCTGTGCGGACTCGGTGTTCTTGTAACCTACGATGATATTGCCGAACGCGAACTCATCGGTCAGGGTATTGGAACCGGTCACCAGATACTGGAATCCCTGTTCCGATATCCTTCCGCCCGACACCCTCTGGTTATTCTCCTGGATGCGTGACGATATGTTGTCGACGGTTATACCGAAAGCCTGGAGCTTGTAGGGGTCAGCCTCGATTATCAGGTTGGTGAACTCGTCACCGGCCAGTGAGACATCGGCCACACCCTCCACTCTCATGAGTTCGTTGCATACATATGAGTCAGCCACCTTGCGCAGCTCAGCCATATCGGTTATGTCCGGATTGGAGAATCCGATGATCATGATAGGCGCTGTGGTGGGATCCTTCTGCGAAATCCTGAGGTCTGTAACACGGCTGTCCTGTGAGAAACTGCTCATGGCTTTCTCCAGATCCAGGAACGCCTCGTCCATGTTCTTTCGCCAGGCGTACTCAACGGTTATACGGGCAGTACCTACCTTTACGACCGATGATACCGAGCGCACATCACTCTGACGTGCTATCTGGGATTCCATGCTGCGGACGAACTGTTTCTCTATCTCTTCGGGCGGACGCTCGCCTGCATCTATCTCAACGAACAGACGCGGGCTGTTCATGCTCGGGAGCAGTTCCACGCTCAGTCTGTCATATGATATTTTTCCGAGCAGCAGTATAGCCAGCACCGCCATGGTGACGGTAACCGGGTTACGGACTGCCCAACTTACCAGTTTTTTCATCCTACCTCAAGTTTATCTTTGAATCTTAACCTTAGAACCGTCTCTCAGGGTCTCAAAACCACGGATTACCAGCTGGTCGTCTTTGTCAAGGCCACCGAGTACCTCTACGCGGTTCTTCTCCTCAAGACCCAGTCTTACCTGCTTGGCCCTTGCCACACCCTGGTCAACTACGAATACTGTACGGCGGTTACGCTCGTTGCGTACTATGTTCTTGGGGATTACGATTGTCGACTCGTGACTCTCGGTTACGATATCGGCCTTAACGAACATACCCGGTCTGATGAGCAGGTCCTTGTTGTCGATCACGAGCTTGCCCTTGAAGGTACGTGTCTCGGAACTGATGGCCGGAGAGAGCTCGGTGATCTCACCTATGATGGTGTCACCGGGGAGTGTATAATGGGTTATGTTTGCCTTCTGGCCTACCTTAACCTCGCTGATAGCGCTCTCAGGCAGGTTGATCTCAAGCAGCATGGAACTGTAGTCCATGATGGTTACGACCGATGTACCGCTGTTGACCTTGGCCTCGGTTGAGAAGTGAGGCAGGTTCACGATAACGCCGTCAAACGGAGCGCGTATGTTCATCTTCTCAAGATTCATCTCGGCGTTCTCATAATCCAGACGTGAGTTCATGATCTTGATATCGGAGTTCTTGACCTCGGTGAGAGTGGCACCGCCCTTGTCATAGAGTGACTTGGTCTTGGCCTGCTCCTGCTCTGCCAGCTCCAGATTGAGACGCTTGGTCTCTATCGAGATGCCGTTCTCATATGACTTGTCCTCAATACGGACTATGAGGGCACCCTTCTTTACCTTGTCGCCCAGCTTGTAGGGCTTACCGGTGGCAGGGTTCTTCTGGAGATGGTACTTACCGGCCATCTCGGTAGTGAGCTCAGCCTCGGCATTCGATACAGCCGTGCTGTTGGTTGTGAATATCCTGCTGATTGAACCGTATGTGATGTCTGAAACTGATACCGGTGTGGGTATCTCATTACGGTTCATTGTGTTCTCCTGCCTGCACCCTACTGTGAGGAGTGCAAGCACTGTCAGTGTTACTGCGCTGATTCCTGATTTCATATACTTGTTTTTTTACTTATTATTCCGATCATAGGTTATGGGTACCACAGGGGCGTCCTTCTCAAAATCATAGAGGGTCAGGATCTTGATGTTCAGAAGCTGGACCTTATAGTTGATGATGGCCTGTGTGTATGACATCTTGCTGTTGGACAGCTGAGTCTGGAACTGGTTCATCTGCATACCGGTGAGCTCGCCGTTGCGGTAACGCTCCTCGTTGAGGTCATAGGTAAGCTGAGCGTTTTTCTGACTCTGCTCTGCGATTGAAATCTGTCCGAGCAGGTTGTCAAGGCTGCGGCAGGTGCTGCGTACGTTCATCTCTATACTCTTAAGTTCCTCCTCAGCGCTCAGTTCGAACATCTTGCGTTCTATCTCAGCGGCCTTGATGCGGGCCTTGCGTGCGCCCCAGTCAAAGATAGGCACACTGAATGAGACCGATACGCGCGGGTTGTTTGTGGGGTTGTCATAGATATGCGGGAATTCCGGGTCATCACCCATGACACCCAGTGAAAGTGAGATGTTACCGCTAAAGCTGTCATTGTCCTTGACCTGAATCATGGACATCTCCTGCTGTTCGCGTGATATCTCACGCTGTCTCAGTTCCAGTCTGGTAGTGGTGGCACTTTCAAGAGCCTTCTCAAAGCTGACCAGGACAGGCTCTGCCTCAACATCGCATACCACCCTTATATCCTCATCCAATGGAATACCCAAAGCCTGCTTGAAGTTATCCTTGGCATTCTCCAGGCTTACCCTCTGGTTCTCAAGGCTTGAGCGGGACTGAGCCAGGTTAAGCTCTGCCTGGTAGTATTCATCCTTTGTAACCAGGTCTGCCTCAACCTTATCCTTGATGATATTGAAGTTCTTCTCGGCATTCTCAAGCTCAGACTCGCTGATCTCAAGGTTCTGCTGTGACATGAACAGGCTGTAGAACTGGCTGGTAATGTTGCGCTCAACATTAAGCAGCTGCAGTGCGTAGCTTATACGTGCGTTCTCATAGTTCATCTCAATCTGACGCAGGTTCATCTTGGTCCTGTTGTAAGTGAAGATAGGCTGTGTCAGACTAAGGTAAAGGCTGTTACTGAACGCCTGGTTGCTTGTACCTCCGTTGATTGAAGACTCGTTTCTCTGCCATGACAGGCTGTTGTTCAGTGACAATGTGGCATCGGTCCAGATAATGGGCTGAGAGATGCTGAATGTTCCCGACGACGATAGCGAGCGGTTGGTGTACCAGTCGGAGAAACGGTTGTCGAACTGACGTGACTGCGAGAAAGAGATCGGCTGCAGGTTAAGTGAAAACCTGGACTTAAGCGATGCCTTCTGGGCAATCAGGTTCTGTTCGTAACGTTCCATGCTCATACGGGAGTTGATCAGGTCCGGGTTGTGAAGTGAGCTGTACTCCAACGCATCCTCCATAGTCAGAACCAACTGCGCCCTGGCATCGGTCCCCGGCACTGACGCTGCAGTGAGCGCCATGACTGCCGTCATCAATAGTAATTTTCGTTTCATATATAAGTTTGTATTTTATCTTTCTCGTTTAACCAGCTTAACCGCATCGGCCACAATCACTGTTACACCGGAGCGGTTGTTAAGCGTCACATTCACGGTATCGGCCTCGAAACGGAACGTACCCAGCAGGTTCCAGCCGTCCTCGGCGCGGAACATGTTGAGCGATACACGGTCCTGCATATTGAACTGCTCTATCTCAAAGTTGTAGTCGTTGGTCACGCGGCGGCCGTTGTTGTTGTTACGTCCGTTGTTGAAGTTATTGTTCCAACGGCGGTTACGGTTGTTCTCGTAGAGACTGCTCGACACGTGGAAAAATACGTCATATACGCCTGCAACCGGCACGGGAACACTCCAGCGAGCGTACTGTGCGCCGTCACCCGGCGATATGATATAGGCAGAACGTATGTAGTCACCGTAGAGTTTCTGGTCTGTAACCAGGGTCCACTGGCTGTAGGTACGCCAGTCGGAGAATCCCTCGTATGTGAACTCGTTCTTGTTCTCCCTGGCCTTGTCAATCCACTTGGAGAGGTAACCTGTACGGAGCGGCCTTGAGAGGGAGAACAGACCTGCATCCTCATTGTCAACGATGATCTCACCTTCCGATGTGTTGTCCACGCCTCCGCGTATGGTATATACACCCTCGGGAGTAAGTTCCTGAGCTATGTTGGTGCTCCAGTCGGCATTGTTCAGGTTCACGTCATGAGGCAGGTTCGACGAGAGCATGGTGTTCACGGTTATCACGCTCGGGGAGTTGAACCAGTGGGTCACGATCCTGCGGGTCTCGTGCGCTCCTACGCTTACCACCATGCTGGTGGGTTTATCCTCGTCACCGGCGTTCTCCAACTCATAGAACATAAACTCCAGATTCACGTAACCGGGGTTGTCCGATATGTTCTCGACCGATACCTCAGCCTGGTAGATATCGGCGGTATCGGTGGTTACGGTGATAAGCTGGGGTGTGCCTATCTTGTAGCAGGAGAGCCTTGCGGGTTGGTTCCAGGCCTCTATCTTATCCTCAAGGCTCACGCCTGAGCGTGCCTGTATGCGGTCCAGAATCCAGTCAAACGATACGTTGGTGAACTCCTTCTCCCTACTCCACGCGGTTATGGAGTCAACCATGTTCTCATAACCCATCACGGCCGATATGGGAGCAAAGAAATCCTTAGTCTTGAGAGCCAGCGCGTTATCGGCCAGATCCTCCCACTCCTGGTCCGACATGATACGGTCAAATCCGTATTTGCCCATCAGTATAAGGGCCTTCTCGTCCTCGGAGAGTCCGTTCATTCGTCTTATCCAGGCCGATCCCGTCTCATTGTTTCCGGTGGTCACAGACTCTATCATACGGTTTGCCATAGGCCAGTCCGATGAATAGATGTTGTACCTGAAGTTGTAGAACAGCGGACGGAAATAGTACGGATTGTCAACCTGTGTCATGGTGAACTGTCCGCCTCGGTTGGAGCCGGAGAAATCACCTTGTTGCAGCATGAAGTAGACGGCACTCAGCAGCATGTTGTTCAGGATCTCCTTCTCCGACATGTTCTGGTTACGGCGACGGCCGGGGCCCATACCGCCTCCATACTGACGTTTCATGTTCTCGAACTGGAACATCCTCATGTCATAACCTCTCTCATGCACGAGGGCCATCTCAGGCTGAAGCTGTTCGTAGGCCGATGTGAACACGCGTTTGTATGATGTAAAGTGTGCCGGTACCTCGATTATGGAGAATCGGTTGAACGGATATTTCATATCCACATTCAGTTCCATGGTACGGCGGGTGTCACGTATAACATAAGGTATGGTGTCACTGATAGAGTCAAACATCGAGAAATGGTCGTCCCACTCTCCCAGTTTCCAAACCGTATACTCCGTGGAGTCAACGGTGATTGACTTGGGGTTGTAGTCTCCAATCAGGAGCGATACCGACGGAAGCGGTGACTCAGGCATGAACGTGAAACTCGTGGAATCGGCACTGACCGTGCAGGAACCCTGCGAGAGAGGTCTGAGTCCGGGATTGGGAGTCACGTTGACTGTGAAACCGGTAAAATATGACAGCTGCCACTCGGGGCTCTCGTTACTGTATGCCACACCGGGACGCGGATACCAGTAACTCTCGGGTGTGAGCATGGTATAATCCCTGTCCTGGAAGAGGTAACGCTTGCCTACGTTGAGCATGGAGAGAACCTTGCTGTTCTCAACCATCTTCTCATCGGAAATATCGAGATAGCAGATACGCTCGTCGGCCATGCCGCCGTACTCCATGAGGAGTTCCAGGGGCTCACCGGCAGGGAGCTGCTCGGAGAATGTCAGCACTATAAGATGAAGCATCCTCTCATAGCTCATGCTGTGACCGGCTACGCTCACATTACTGATGTTGAATCCGGGGTTGAGTGTGAATACCAGCTGTGAGGTGTTCTCCTTGGGGCTTACCGTCATCAGGGCTTTCACGCTGAGTGAATCTCCGTTCTGCGTAACATCCAGACGGCATGAGTCAGCCACGGCACCTCCTATGTGCACGTAACGGTTGTCAAGTTCAATCATATCGGCCCTGAATCCCTCATCGACCTTGTACATATGGACGTGCCTGTAACCTGCAAAAAGGCCTCCCAAAAGCAGCAGGACTGCAGCGATACGCCAAGGCAGCAGGCTGTAACGGGAGTTGGCAAGACGATGGAACAGTGATACATCGGTCAGTATCAGTCCCATTCCGAGCAGCAGATAGCACAAGCGGTGGTTAATGAGCCTGGAGAGTCCGCTGAATCCGGTGATGACGGACTTGAGCATGGGCAGGTTGAATCCGATGTAATCAAACAGGTAATAGTAGAGGTTGTCAATGTAGAACAGGGTCACACCTATGTAAGCCAGCAGCACGACCATCGTGATGGCCTGGTTGTTGAGCAGCAGCATGAGTGTGGTCGACAGACCTACTATGAATACCAGTGTAGGTACATTGAGCAGCAGGAAATACCATATATAACCCAGATAGTCCAGTTCAAAGCCGTACTTGATGAGGCTCATGACCAATGCTATCGCGGCTATGATCAGGTCGAGTATGAAGAACACCTTGAGCGTGGCCCACATCTTGCCCAGAAGATACTCGGCATTGCTCAGCGGACGGGTGTAGAACACCTCCGACGTATCGAGCTGCTTGTCACGTTTAAGGTATTCCGATGCAAGGAACACCGACACCACGGCCTGTCCCACATTCATGACCAGCATGAATATGTAGGGAATGACCGACCTGTTCACCATCTCCGGCCTTTGGAACTGCGAGAGAATGTATATGGATCCCAATATCACTGACGCAAGCAGTGACAGAATAGAGAATACCTTGAAGAACCAGCCACGGACAAGCAGTTTTGTCTCGTATTTGGCTACTATGCGTATGTTAGTTATACCTCCCATCAATCCTTATCCTTAACTTCCATAAAATAAACATATGCATGCTCCAGGTTGGGCGGATAGTTCACGGCATCATAGCCGGGAATACTCTTGGCCACTACCTGGATATCCCAACCCAGTCCGTCCGGAATGGTTGAGATCACCGCGTATTTCTGATTAATCTCCGCATACTGCTCGTTGTTGACCTTAAGACGCCATACCTTGCCCTCGGTCTCCTTGAGCATGCCGGCAGGTGAACCGCGGAACATGACCTGTCCCTGGTTGAGCATGGCCATCTCGGTACATGAACTCGATATGTCACCTACGATATGGGTTGAGAGTATGATCGTGGTATCCTTTGAGCTGGCCTCGCTGAGCAGGTTACGGAAACGGATACGCTCCTCGGGGTCAAGTCCTGTGGTAGGCTCGTCCACGACCAGGACCTTAGGCTGGTGGATAAGTGCCTGGGCTATACCCAGACGTCTTTTCATACCGCCCGACAGATTCTGCGCATAACGGTCACGCACCTCGTAAAGGCCCACCTGTTCAAGCATGGTGTCAACTGCCTTGTCACGTTCCGATGAATTGGTCATGCCGGAGAGAGCCGCTGCATAATCAAGGAACTCACGGACCTTATATTTGGCAAAGAAGCGGAAATCCTGGGGCAGATATCCCAGTATGCGTCTAACCTCCTTACGCTGTGTGCGTATGTCGTAGCCGCAGACATCGATCTCACCCTCCGAGGGTTCCATCAGGGTTACAAGGATACGCATCAGCGTGGATTTTCCGGCACCGTTGGGTCCCAGAAGACCGAACATGCCCGAAGGAATCTCCAGATTGATGTTGTTTAACGCTTTCTTGCCGTTAGGGTAGTAATGACTTAAACCTTTTATTGTTATTGACATGTCTGTTTATGATATCATCATTTGTTCATGGCTGCAGCTATCTCCTCCGCACCTATGGACAGAGTCACATATGAAGGTACGGTCCTGGTGCAGCACTCGTTCTCACCCCACAGGAACGGATAGTCATCCTTATGCTCCAACAGGTCGGGCTTGAGCAGTACCAGACCCGGTGCGATTCCGCCGGGAATGAAGGTGTGGTCGGCGCGGTTGTTGCCGTATGCCACCTGCTTGTAGTTCACGCCCACCGCTGTCACGAACGATACGTTCGAGTACGGATGGTTACCATATAGGAAGTTAAGACCTGAAAGGACCATCTCGGGATCAATCATATCGGGGAAATAGCGCCATACCATGTAGTTGTTCTGAGCCCAGCTGATTACGCGCTCGCTGCCGCCCCATGTGCCGCCTGCTACAGGAACACCGTACGGGGTTGACTCGGCTGTACGCTTGGCATCCTCCACGAATACGGGAATCACCTCACGAACCTTCTCCTTGAACTCCTCATCCATATAAGGCAGCAGGGAGAGTGCTGTGGTCAGGTTCACACGCGGTGCGCGCATGGCGCTGCCACCCATGGTGCGGTTGTCATCGGCCCCCTGAGGCGCGTTCTTGGCCATCTCTATCTGACGCAGCACACCCGGCAGGAACAGATCCTTGTACTTGTCATCGCCGGTGAGCAGCCAGAGCTGGATGGCAGCCTGTGAACGGTCACCTCCCATTCCGCGTCCGCCGCGCATCTGACCGGCATTCTGCTGCATAGCGGCGGGATTACGTGCCAGATAGCTGTCCATGTCATTCCAGAGCTTGAGTGCCAGTTTGCGGCAACGCTCGGCTGTAGTAGGTATATAGGGTTTGAGAACGCGGGCTGCCTGTGCCAGGGCGGCGCATACGCTTACGTTACCCATGGGATTGCCGCCGTTGTTGGTGAATGCAAAGCGGTCATCAAGTGTACCTGAGTAACGGTTGTCACGTACCTCGTAGGGTTTGAGACTGGGATCGTATATGTAACCGTCGGTAATGGTTACGGCATCGCCCAGATGGTGGTACTGGTGCATGGTGCCCTGTACTATACCTCCTGCAATGAATCCTATGTTCTCTATCTGGGCGCAGAGGTTCAGCGCTCCGTGCTCAATCTGCTGTATCATATCGGGAAGGCCGTCGGGACGGTGTATGTCCACGAACTGGGTCTTCTGGTCGATGAATGTCTCGTCACGCTCCGGACGCATCAGGTCCCAAAGCTCGGCCAGCTGTGAGGTCAGACCTATCACGGTTCCTGACTGGATATCAAAGTCACCTGCATCATACCATGCGCCGACTGCCAGTCCGGGGATATGCTCGTAGGGCTTGTACTTGGTATTGGTGGTGTTGCCCATACGGTAGCCATCCTGCTGCTGATAGTTGGTGGGAGCCTGAACGGCATCGTCCATATGTGAACGTCCGTGCCATACACGGTAGGCCTCGTTGACCAGCATATGGTCCATCTGGACAGGCAACCATACATCCATGGTGTTATGCCACTTGCCCTCGTATACGTTTACGTTGATGGGGAAAGGATTGGAGCGATAGCCGTTATACTCTATCAGATAGGTACCGGGCTCACGCACATCGCTGAAATCGCACTGGGCGTAGTTGTATCGGTCGTAGAACACGCCCCACTCCGTTACCTTGGGCTCACGTACCAGCTTGGTGCTGCCGTCGGCATTGATGCGGTAAATCTTGGCCTTGTGAGCCACGCGGTCATTACGGTCAAGCTCTATCACGGCCACCTTCTTCTGGGCGGGAGTGTAACCTATCTGTGATATGCCTATGTTGGGTTCCCTAATCCAGATGGGTGACTGGTTGGGCTCCATGTACCACTCCAGGACCGTTCCGGTCTTGCCTGCGGGAAGGAAGGAACGTACCACGAATGTTCCGTTCTGTGACAGGTTGCGGCCGTCGTAGAGGTTGATTTCGGTATCGGACTCGAACTTGACGCGCAGGTTGTCATCCTCGGGGGCCAGGACAAGGTTGTGTCCGGTCGATATGGGTGACGGAACTATGAACTCGTCACGTCCGCGGTCATCGAAAGTGGACAGACCGTAGAACTGGGTGATCTTTTCCTTGAGGGGACGCATCTCGGTGGTGCTTGACGGGTAACGGGGGAATATCTCCGACTGGCCGTCCATGAGATAGGTCTTGCCGAAATATGTTGCGGGGAAGAACTCCATGTTGAGTCCTGCCTTTCCTACAAGATTCTCCGAAAGGGGTTTGTCAAGTATGACAGACATACGAACTCCGCGACCGGCCTGTTCCACCGTTATGGCGTAGTCAAAGTCATAGTCGGGGTATCTGAACTTACAGGTTATACGGTTGTTCAGCGTATCGATCACACGGTCTGTAAGGGTTGCATAGATATCCCACTGCTCGGGGGTGTTCATAAGGCGTACGGCACCGCCTGTAGCTATACGGACACCGCGCTGGACAAGTTCTATGCCGGCGGTCTTCTCATCACAGAATATACCCTGATAATTGTTGGAATAAACCAGCACATTGACGCCTCTGGCTTCAAAATAACCAAGGTCATTGATTTCAAGCTTTCCGGTCTCGCTTCGTGGTGCACAGGAGACTAAAGCGCACAAAGTGACAATAATTGGCAGTAATCGTTTCATTTCGTTGGAGTTTGAATTTGTAAGTTTGTTCCAAAAATAGTAAATGGTTTCATATAAAATATAGAGAGGAGGTTTTTTTTAAGGACCTTTAAGTATATCCCTGCGATATGCTAAAGCGGTGGATAAAAAATAAGTTAACTTTTTTTTTCTGCTATACGCATGCTGTATCTTTGCAGAAAAATTTTTTGGGATGAAAAAACGTGTATTGGTTACTTATAACATGTTCCGTACAGGATACGCGGAACTGATTGAAAAGTATGACGTAACCTTCCCTCCCGAGGGACGCGAGACATTCACATATGATGAGGTCTACGAGATGCTCCCCGAGTATGACGTACTGCAGTCCATGTTCAATTTCCCGGTTGACCGCAGGCTTATGGAGCGCGGCCTGCCCCGCCTTGAGCTGGTAAGCAACTACGCCGTAGGATTTGACAATATCGATATACCGGCAGCCACTGAGTTAGGCATAGCCGTGACAAATACCCCGGGCCCTGTAACGGAGCCCACAGCCGATCTGGCTTACGGACTGATGCTGGCCGTAGCGCGCCGCATCACCGATGTTGACCGTCGCCTGCGTATTCCCGGAGCTCTGGAGTGGACGCTTCTGGCCAACCTGGGTTACTCACTGGGTGGCAAGACCCTGGGAATCCTGGGTATGGGACGTATAGGCCAGGCTCTTGCACGCCGCGCCAAGGCCAGCTGCATGAAGGTCATCTACTACAACCGTCACCGCGTAAGCCCCGAGATCGAGAAGGAGTATGACGCCACATACGTAAGTTTTGAGGAGCTGCTCAGGACATCGGATTTCATATCGGTCAACGTCCCCTACTCCAAGGAGACCTGGCACATGATAGGCAAGGAGCAGATAGAGCTCATGAAACCCACCGCAATCCTGGTAAATACGGCACGCGGTCCCATTGTCGACGAGCTTGCTTTGGCCGATGCCCTTAAAACGGGGCGTATCTGGGGTGCAGGACTTGATGTGTTCGAGTTCGGCGATAAGGTAAGCCCTGAGATTCTGGCATGTGAGAACGCCGTCATCACCCCGCATGTAGGCACCCAGACCTACGACGTACGTAATGAGATGGCGGAATTCGTATCACGTAACATCATCAACTTCTACGAGGGCGGCCCTGTCGCATTCGTGAACAAAGTGGAGAAAAGGAGATAATGGCTGCATCAGAGAGTCTGCTTGACAAACTTGACGGTCTGGAGGCACGCTTCCAGGAGGTTAGTCTGCTCATAACAGACCCGTCCGTGATAGCCGATATGAAACGGTTCGTAAAGCTGAACCGTGAGTACCGCGACCTTGAGCCTGTAGTAGCTGCCCGCAAGGAGTACATACAGCTGCAGAAAAGCATTGAAGAGGCCCGTGAATTGCTTTCCGAGAGCGACCCTGAGATGCGTCAGATGGCCCGTGAGGAGCTTGACAGCGCCAACGCACGTCTGCCTGAGCTTGAGGAGGAGATAAAGCAGATGCTCATTCCTGCCGATCCCATGGATGACAAGGACGTCATCATGGAGATACGCGGCGGCACAGGAGGCGATGAGGCAGCCCTGTTTGCCGGTGACCTGTACCGCATGTACATGAAGTACTGTGAGGCCAAGGGCTGGAAGACCGCTGTATCATCCTGTTCCGAGGGTGCAGCCGGCGGATTCAAAGAGATCATATTCACCGTGAGCGGTGACAAGGTCTACGGAACTCTCAAATATGAATCGGGAGTGCACCGCGTTCAGCGTGTACCCGCCACCGAGACCCAGGGACGCATCCACACATCGGCCGCAACGGTCGCCGTACTCCCTGAGGCCGATGCCTTTGAGGTAGAGATAAACGAGGGAGAGATAAAATGGGACACATTCCGAAGCGGCGGTGCCGGCGGACAGAACGTAAACAAGGTCGAGTCCGGTGTGCGCCTACGTTACAATTGGAAAAATCCCAACACCGGAGCCGTTGAGGAGATACTCATCGAATGTACCGAGACCCGCGACCAGCCCAAGAATAAGGAGCGCGCACTGTCACGTCTGCGCACCATGATCTACGACCGCGAGCATCAGAAGTACATGGATGACATAGCCGCCCGACGCAAGACCATGGTTTCGACCGGTGACCGTTCGGCCAAGATCCGTACATACAACTATCCGCAGGGTCGCATAACCGACCACCGTATAAATTACACCATATATAACCTGCCGGCCTTCATGGACGGTGACATTCAGGACTGCATAGACAAGCTCACCATAGCCGAGAATGCAGAGCGGATGAAAGAATCAGAAATGTAAATATTTTTCCAATAGAATCAGATTATGACAAGAGACGAACTTTACAGTAACATCAAGCGCAAGAAGTCATTCCTGTGCGTCGGTCTGGACACCGACCTCAAGAAGATCCCCGAGCACCTGCTTAAGGAGGAGGATCCCATCTTTGCCTTCAACAAGGCCATCATCGATGCCACTGCACCTTACTGTATAGCCTACAAGCCCAATCTGGCCTTCTACGAGGGCGCAGGTCTCAAGGGCATCCAGGCACTCTACAAGACCATAGACTATATCCGCACCAACTATCCCGACCAGTTCATCATAGCCGACGCCAAGCGCGGTGACATAGGAAACACCTCTATGATGTATGCCGAGAGTTTCTTTGACGAGATGAAGGCCGATGCCGTCACGGTGGCTCCCTACATGGGTCAGGACAGCGTGACACCCTTCCTTGGGCACGAGGGCAGCTGGGTAATCCTGCTTGCACTTACCAGCAACAAGGGTGCCGATGACTTCCAGTACATAAAGGACTCAGAGGGTACACCTCTCTATCAGAATGTGCTCCGCAAGTCACTTGAGTGGGGTGGAAACGCCGACAACATGATGTACGTGGTAGGTGCCACACGCGCCGAGATGCTGACCGATATACGCCGCACCGTTCCCGACAGTTTCCTGCTCGTCCCGGGCATCGGAGCACAGGGCGGTTCACTTGCCGACGTATGCAAATACGGCATGAACAGCAAGTGCGGACTGATAGTAAACAGCAGCCGTGCAATCATTTACGCCGACAAGAGTGAGTCATTCGCCGCTGTAGCCGCCCTGAAAGCTCAGGAGGTTCAGCAGGAAATGGCTTCATTCTTAAAATAAAATTATATATTTGCAGTCTTATATAAAGATTGACTAGCATGGAATTTACAGCAAAACAGATAGCGGAATTTCTGAACGGCACCGTTGACGGTAACGAAAACGCAGCCGTACATACTTTCGCCAAAATTGAGGAGGGTGCAGAGGGCGCACTCTCTTTTCTTTCTAACGTAAAATACACACACTATCTATACACAACCAAGTCCAGCGTCGTTCTGGTCAACAAGGATTTTGTTGCCGAGCAGCCTGTTAGCGCCACTCTCGTAAGGGTTGACAACGCCTATGAGAGCCTGGCCAAGCTCATGTCGCTCTACGCTTCCATGAAGCCGGGCCGCACGGGTATCAGCTCGCTTGCATCGGTCTCAGACAAGGCCACGATCGGCAAGAACGTCTATATCGGACCGTTTGCAGTCATCGAGGACGGTGCTACAGTCGGTGACAACACCCAGATCTATCCTCACGTGAACATCGGCGAGGGAGCGACTATCGGTGCTGACTGCATTCTCTATCCCAATGTCACCGTCTACTACGGCTGTAAAGTGGGAAACCGATGCATACTGCATGCCGGCAGCGTAGTCGGAGCCGACGGATTCGGATTCGCGCCCACACCCAACGGATATGACAAGATACCGCAGATAGGTATAGCTGAGCTTGAGGATGATGTAGAGATAGGTGCCAACACCTGCGTGGACCGCTCCACTATGGGACGTACAATCGTTCACAAGGGCGTTAAGCTTGACAATATGGTGCAGATTGCACACAACGTCTCCGTAGGCGAGCACACCGTCATCTCAGCCCAGACCGGCATTGCAGGTTCAAGCAAGGTAGGCGCATGGTGCATGATAGGCGGCCAGAGCGGTATATCGGGCCATCTCTCCATAGGCAATAAGGTGAATTTCGGCGCCAAGACCGGAGCCCTGAGCAACGTGGAGGACGGACAGAACATAATGGGTTATCCCGCTATGCCGTACCGCGGTTTCCTGCGCTCATCCATTCTCATGCGTCAACTCCCTGAGATGGACTCAACCATCCGTGAACTCAAGAAGGAGATTGAGGAACTGAAGGCAAAACTTGAGAGCAAATAATGCTTTAAGCAAAATAGCATAACATGTACAAACAGAAGACTTTAAAGAGTAGTTTCTCACTTAGCGGAAAGGGACTTCACACAGGTCTTGACCTGACCGTGACATTCAACCCCGCACCCGCTGACTACGGTTACAAGATACAGAGAACAGACCTGGAGAGTCAGCCTGTAATAGAGGCTGTAGCCGAGAACGTGCGTGAGACACAGCGCGGCACGGTACTGTTCAAGGGTAATGTCAAGGTAAGCACGGTAGAACACGGTCTGGCCGCCCTCTACGCTGCAGGCATTGACAACTGCCATATAGAGGTCAACGGACCTGAGTTCCCCATCCTGGACGGTAGCGCCATAGACTACGTGGAGAACATAGAGCGCGTAGGTATCAAGGAGCTCGACGCCCTCAAGGACTTCTACGTTGTCAAGAACAAGATAGAGGTCAAGGATGAGAAGACCGGTTCATCTATCATTCTGCTCCCCGACAACGAGTTCTGCGTAAATGTGCTCATATCATACGATTCCAAGATCCTGTACAACCAGTACGCATCGCTCGATGATATGAATGATTTCCCCACCGAGATAGCCAAGAGCCGCACATTCGTGTTCGTACGCGAGATTGAGCCTCTGCTCGGCGCCGGCCTCATAAAGGGAGGTGACCTGGACAACGCCATCGTAATCTACGAGCGTGAGCTCTCTCAGGAGCGTTATGACATGATTTGCCAGGTTATGGGCGTCCCCACCATGGATGCCACCAAGCTGGGTTACATCATGCACAAGCCCCTGCAGTGGGACAACGAGCCCGCACGCCACAAGCTGCTTGACATAATAGGTGACCTTGCACTGGTAGGCAAGCCCATCAAGGGCCGTATCATAGCCACCCGTCCCGGTCACACCATCAACAACAAGTTCGCACGCATACTGCGCAAGAACATAATGCTTAACGATGTCCAGGCACCCGCCTACGACCCCTCTGTTCCGCCGGTAATGAACCTGCAGCAGATTCAGGCCGTGATGCCCCACCGTTTCCCCATGCAGCTTCTGGATAAGGTGATCGCACTCACCGACCTCTATGCCGAGGGTGTAAAGAACGTAACCAACAACGAGTTCTTCTTTACCGGCCACTTCCCCGAGCACCCCATCATGCCGGGCGTCCTCATTGTCGAGGCGATGGCACAGCTGGGCGGAACCCTGGCACTCCAGTACACCGATTCACCCAAGGAATACGAGGCTATGTTCGTCAAGATTGACAACACCCGTTTCCGTCAGGCGGTAGTACCCGGCGACACCCTTCTGATGCGTGTCGTAAGGACTGCACCCATACGTCATAACATACTATCAATCAAGGGATACGCCTTTGTAGCCGACAAACTGGTTGCAGAGTCCGAATTCATGGTACAAATCGTAAAAAGAGAGAAAGAATGATAAGTCCTTTAGCATACGTTGACCCCTCCGCCCAGATTGGCGAGAACGTCGAGATAGGCCCCTTCTGTTTCATCGACAAGAATGTGGTCATTGGCGACAACAACATCATCATGCCCCACGTGAACATCATGTACGGTTCACGCATAGGTAACGGCAACCAGATCCATCCGGGAGCAGTCATAGGCGGCATCCCCCAGGACCTCAAGTTCCGTGGTGAGGACACCACAGCCGAGATCGGTGACAACAACCGCATACGCGAGAACGTGACCATCAACCGCGGTACAGCCTCCAAGGGCAAGACCGTGGTAGGCAGCAACAACCTGCTTATGGAGAACATGCACGTGGCTCACGACTGCGTTATAGGCAGCAACTGCATCATTGGTAACAGCTCCAAGATTGCCGGTGAGGTTGTGATTGATGACTGCGCCATCCTGAGCGCCTGCGTGCTCGTACATCAGTTCTGCCACATCGGCGGTTACGTGATGGTACAGGGCGGTTCAGGCTGCAGCAAGGATATCCCGCCCTACGTAATCGGCGGCCGCCATCCGGTCATCTACGCAGGCCTTAACATCGTAGGACTGCGCCGCAGGGGATTCAGCAGCGAGACCATCGAGGCCATCCACAACGCCTACCGTATCATCTACCAGAACGGTCTGAACGTCAGCCAGGCCATCGCAGCCCTTAAGGAGGACCCCATCTCCCAGAAACCCGAGGTTCAGTACATAATCAACTTCGTGGAGACATCGGAAAGAGGTATTATCACGACTAAATAAAACATAACGATATGATTTACAGATTCATTTTCATTTCCGATGAGGTCGATGACTTCTATCGTGAGATCCAGATCAGTTCATCAGCGTCATTCCTGGATTTCAGCAATGCTATACTGAAATCTGTAGGCTATCCTGATGACCAGATGACCTCATTCTTTATCTGTGAGGACAACTGGGAGAAGCGCGAGGAGATAACACGCGAGGAGATGAACACCAGCTCAGAGGTTGACAACTGGGTAATGGCCAAGACTCCCCTCGATGAGCTTATTGAGGACGAGAAACAGCGTCTGATTTACGTGTTCGATCCTTTAACTGAACGCTGCTTTTTCATTGAATTAAAGGAGATTATCACAGGCAAGACTCTTGCTGAGGCCA
>JBGURN010000212.1:0-2430 GCA_045131955.1 Bacteroidaceae bacterium | reverse complement strand
GTCGTCAAGCCACAGTTTGCTCTTGTCGTCATTTTCCAGAGTCAATGGTGCAAACGTTCCGCTGAAGGTGATACCGGCAGCCTTAACGGCTGTGGGTGCAGAGGCGCTCAGGGTGATATCCTTGAATATCGGGTCGTCAATGTGAGTATCCTCGCTCGCTTCGTCGATAACCCACTTCACCATGTAAGGCATACCGGCCTCAATCTCCGTAGCCGTCTTGTAGGCTATGGTCAACACATCGCCACTCAGCGTGGTCTTTTCCGTGTCAAGCTCCACGATCTTACCATTTGCTAATGGCGAGTCACCGATCTGTTCGGCAGTCATGCTGAACGGCAGGCAAAGCGTGTTCCACTCGGAGTTGATGATGAACTTACGACCTCGGAAGGTGATGTCGAACGTCTGGCCCATCGCGGCTTCAAGATCGCCGGTCATGTCACCCGATACGTCGAGCGAGGGTTTAACTTCTCTTTTAATATATCTGGCCGTATAATAAAGATCCAGATCTTCCACCTTTTGATTATCGCCTGGCTGTACCGGTTTATCATAACCTGACAGCCATGGATAGTTCTCAACGTAAGGTTGTCCCTTACACCATCCCGCGAAAACCAAGTCCCATAAATTGGTAAAAATAGGCTCTGGCATCGTAAATTCCCTGTTTTCCAGTACATCCATCTCTAACTCGGATACCTCATGGTAGATGTAATCCTTTCTATCCTCATCGTATTCCATCTCAAAGAAACGAACTTTATGAATGATGGATTCGTAATTACAGTAAATACATTTATCCTCGCTATTCCAACTATGCTGCTCAATGACCGTTCCACCACAGTAAAAGCAATGGTAGGTGTGACGGGTTGAGTCGAAGTATGTGTAAGTGTTATTCTCCATACGAGGCTCATGGTCGCAAGGCTCGAACTTAAGATGGAGATATGATTTTAAGAACATCATACGCGTCATGTGCATAACGACGCTATTTCCAAAGGGAGAAATACTTGTAACCTTTATATTTTCACCTATGCTGATGTACGAATAGTCCTCATCGTCCTCGCCGCCAATGGCACGCATGATATCAGAGCCGCCGTAGGCATCTACGGTGCCGCCATTGATACTGATCATGTTACTCACATCGCCGTCCTCGCCGGCGCCGATGCCCACGCCATAGCTACTACCACTTGCATAGACATTGCCGCCATTGATGGTGATAGAGCCGCTGTTGCCCTCCTCGCCACCGCCTATTCCAGCACCATCTGTTCCGCCGTAGGCTTTAATGTCGCCGCCAGTTATCAAGATAGTACCACCGTCTTTACCATCGCCGCCGCCAATGCCGGCAGCAAAATTGCCACCTTCTGCAGTGATAATGCCGCCGGAAATACGAATATTACCACCAGGACCGTCCTCGCCACCGCCAATACCAGCACCCTCGGAACCACCCTTAGCCGTGATGGTACCGCCTGTTATGGAAATGCTGCCGCCATGACCGTTGTATCCGCCGCCTATACCGGCTGCGTCTGTTCCGCCGTAGGCTTTAATCTCGCCGCCATCAATGGTAATGGTGCCACCATTGTCGCAATTTCCGCCACCAATGCCAGCGCTATTATCTCCGCCGTAAGCTTCTACATAACCGCTTAATATATGTATGTTGATGCCTTCACGTTTGTTAGGGTGATCATATTTGTTAATATATTCACCATCCTGGCAGCCGATACCAGGAGCATTTTTACCACCATAAGCATAAACAGTACTGCCATCAATGGTAACGGTACCGCAGTTGCCTTTCCAACCACCGCCAATTCCAGGAGCAGATTCACCTCCATAGGCACGGATGGTTCCACCCTTAAGGGTAATGTTGCCCATTGCTCTATACTCATCAGTACCGATACCTGGGTAATATTCCGCACCAATAGCCGTAATATTGCCTCCTTCTATTGTAATATTACCTCTACCCTGTGTTCGGCCAGGACCTATGCCGTTGGTGCCATGGCTGTAGGCATAGAGAGAACCATCGCCCTTGATGGTGAGTGTTGTGTTCTCTGGGCCAGGCTGAATGCCAGAGTACCAATTATTAAAGCCACAGACTTCGTTATTGCCCTCAAGCGTGATGGTGGCATTGCCCAAACAAGTTATGCCTGCATATTTATGTGAATTATCATCAACGCCGAGGATGGTCACATCTCTAAGCGTAACATGTGCATTATTATCAATTGAGATTTTTACTGGTATTAAGAGTCTGCCCGTCAGCACGTCGCCATATTCAGCAACATAGTTTTGGGTTATGAAAGAGAGGTCAACAACTCTCTGTGCCCACGCCCCTTGTGCGACCGCGCACAGCAGGGCAAAAAGGAATAGTAATCGATGTTTCATCAATGTATTGGTTTTTGTTAATAATATTTATTTCACTTACTTATTCACGACCTTGCGGCCCTGATTAAT
>JBGURN010000211.1:0-8811 GCA_045131955.1 Bacteroidaceae bacterium | reverse complement strand
TGCACAGCCAGCCAGGGCAATCCTCCCAAACAGACCGGTGACTTTGATGAGATGGCCAAGGCCAATCCCGTCCTGGACGTAGATGAGAACTTCTACGGCGATGAGGGATTTGACTCCGATGAGCTCGACGAGGAAGGATTCGGCATGGAAGGTGGCGGCGACGGCGGCACCGTGAGCCTTGATTCCATAGACGATCTTTACTAAGTGTGAAGTATCTAGTCGTCATATTAGGACCAACCGGCGTGGGGAAGACTGAATTGTGCCTGACCCTCGCCGATTTGTTTCATACCCCTATCATTTCGGCCGATTCCAGGCAGATGTATGCCGACATTCCCATATGTACGGCAGCCCCTACCCCCGCCGAAAGGGAGCGCGTGGAGCATTACCTGGTCGGGAACCTCTCACTTGACGACTATTACAGCGCGGCCAGGTACGAAGAAGATGTACTGGTGCTCACGGGCAAGCTATTCGCAACGCACGATATCCTGCTGGTCACAGGAGGCTCAATGATGTACATAGATGCCCTCTGCTATGGTATAGACCAGATTCCGACCATTCCCGATGATATCCGCCTGCCCCTTTTGGAGCGGTATGAAAAGGAGGGACTGGAGCCGCTGGTCCAGGAACTCAGAATTCTGGATCCGGAGTACTACAAGGAGGTGGATAGAAAGAATCCCAAGCGTGTGCTTCACGCCCTGGAGGTCTGTTATCTGACCGGTCACCCCTACTCCGACCTCCGCAAGGGAGAGAAAGCGGAGCGTCCGTTCCGCATCGTACGCATCGGCCTTACACGCCCCCGCGAGGAGCTTTACGAGCGAATAAACCGCCGCGTGGACCTCATGGTCAGCAACGGCCTGATTGACGAGGCGCGCCGCATGTACCCGCATAAAGGTCTCAATTCGCTCAACACAGTGGGCATGAAGGAGCTTTTCAGCTGGATGGACGGCGCCCTGACGCCCGACGGCAAGCCCTGGACGCTGGAGTTTGCCCTGGACAAGATAAGACAGAACACACGCATATATTCACGCAAACAGATGACCTGGTTCAAGAGGGACAAGGATACCCGCTGGTTCCATCCCGATGATGTACAGGGCATAACAGATTACATAAAGGAGATAACCCATGCTGATCAGACTTTATGAAAAGAACCCAAGCCAGCGCGACCTGGACCGTATACTGGATGTGCTGAACGGCGGCGGAGTGATAATATTCCCGACCGATACAGCATACGCCATGGGATGCCACGCCCTCAAGGAGCGCCCCATAGAGCGCATATGCCGTATCAAGGGTCTTAACCCGCAGAAACACCGTTTCTCAATCGTATGCTATGATTTGAGCGACATAAGCCAGTACGTGCAGATTGACAACTCCACCTTCAAGACCATGAAGCGTAACCTCCCGGGGCCCTTCACATTCGTACTCAAGGCCGGAAGCCGTCTGCCCAAGATATTCAGCAACCGCAAGGAGGTTGGCATACGCGTGCCCGACAATGACATTACACGCGAGATCTGCCGCCAGCTTGGCGCTCCCCTCCTCTCCACCACCATCCCCTACGATGAGAATGATGACATAGGCTATCTGACCGACCCCGAGCTAATTGACGAGCGTCTGGGCGATGATGTGGATATAGTCATCAACGGCGGTGCCGGCGGTTTCGAGTACTCCACGGTGGTCTATTGCGTGGACGGCGACCAGGAGATAATACGTCAGGGCAAAGGTGTCCTGGACGAATAATATAACAAACGCCCCATACGTTTATAATAACAGAAAACAGATTTCATATGAAAAAGATATTCCTTGTGGCTGCAGCCCTAACAACAACCCTTATGATGAATCCACAGCAGAAAAGGTTGACCCTTGAGAATGTGATTGACGACACCTTTGAGGTAAGAGGTCCTTCCGATGTCACTCCCATGGACGACGGAGAGCACTATCTGACAAGCGTAGACAACCGTCTCATACTCAAGAACTCGTTCAAGACCGGTCAGGTGACCGACACCGTACTGGACCTGCGCAACGTACGCGGCCAGCGTCTGCCCTCATTTGACGGTTTCATACTCTCGCCTACCGAGGATGTGATACTTCTACAGACCAACACCGAGAAGATCTACCGCCGTTCATTCAAGGCTGAGTACTACATATTCACCATCCGCAACAACAAGATCGACCCCATGACAGAGGGTCCGGTCATGTGTCCCGCATTCTCGCCCGATGGTCATAACATAGCATTTGTACGCGACAATAACATATTTATAATCAAAATGTTATTCAATAATGCTGAAGTACAGGTAACCAAGGATGGTGAGGCCGGCAAGATACGTTACGGCGTTGCCGACTGGGCCTACGAGGAGGAGTTCGGACTCACCCGTGCATTCGGGTTCAGCGCCGACAGCCGCATGCTCGCCTGGATCCGTTTTGACGAGTCACACGTGGACAGTTTCAACCTCCCCTTCTACCTCACCCAGGTGGACCGCGACTCCTACTCACAGAACCTTCTGAGCCATACTTCACAGAAGTATCCCACTGCCGGTGCGGCTACATCGAAAGTATCGGTCCAGACATTCGACATAAAGAGCTCCGTAACACGCGACATGGGGCTCAAGCTGGACAGCACCACCTATATACCGCGTATCCAGTTTGTGGAGAATGCCGATAATGACCTGCTTATATTCACCCTGAACCGTAACCAGAACAGGCTGGAGATATACTCAGGCAACCCCCGCTCCACCCTCTGCACCATAATACTAAGACAGGACGACGAGCGTTTCATTGACGATTACGAGTACAACGACACCAAGGTTTACCCCGACGGATTCATCATGCTCAGCGAGCGCGACGGACACCGTCACCTCTACCAGTATGACCTTCTGGGCAAGCTCAAGCGTCAGATCACGACCGGCGACTTTGATGTGCTGGCATTCCATGGATATGACGCCAAGAAGGGAACCGTGTTCTATGAGAGCAACGAGAGCGGCATCTACGACTGCGCTGTATGGAAGCAGGATTCCAAGGGCCGCAAGACCCGCCTCACTCCCGAGCAGGGCACCAGTCACGCCGTGTTCAGCACCGACCTCAAGTACTTCATGAACTCATGGTCCGACCTGAACACCCCCACCCGCATCACCATCATCAGTGATGCCGGCAAGACTTTGGCTACAGTCGAGTCCAATGAGGAACTTGAAGCCAACAAGCTGATTTACAATCTGGCACGCAAGGAGACATTCTCATTCCAGACACCCGATGGCATTACCCTCTACGGCTGGATGGTAAAACCCGCCGACGCCAGCGAATCCAAGCCCTGCCCGCTCGTCATGTTCCAGTACAGCGGCCCCGGCTCAAACAAGGTCCTGAACCAGTGGGAGGCAGGTTTCTATCCCGGCGGCACATTCGAGTCACTTCTTGTAAAACAGGGTTATGCAGTAGCTGTGGTTGACGGACGCGGTACTGACCGTCGTGGAGCCGACTTCAAGAAACAGGTCTACAAGCATCTGGGAGTCCTTGAGAGCAAGGATCAGGTCGCAGCTGCACAGTACCTCGGCTCGCTCCCGTATATCGATTCTGAGCGCATAGCAATATGGGGATGGAGCTACGGAGGATACAACACACTGATGTCCATGAGTGAGGGTACACCTGTATTCAAATGCGGCGTTGCCGTGGCTCCTGTGACCGACTGGCGCCTCTACGATGCCATCTACACCGAGCGGTTCCTTCAGCAGCCTAAGGAGAATGCGCAGGGCTATCTGGAGTCATCGGCCATAGAGCGTGCAGGCAAGCTTCACGGCAAGCTGCTCATTATCCACGGCCTGGATGACGACAACGTCTATTTCAGCCACACGGCTGCATACACCAACAAGCTGATTGAGAACGGTATAGACTTTGACATGCAGGTATATCCCGGCAAGGATCACGGCATCAAGGACGCCACTACCCGTTACCACCTGTTCAACCGCATCCTCCGCTTCTTTAGGGAGAACCTTTAAAACAACCAGCCAATGAATTGGCTGGCTACCATAATCCGATGCCTACGGCATTAAATTGTACCGTTAGGCACATGATAGGGGTAGCCAGCCGTTTTAACGACTGGATGTTTACGGTTACAAATAACAAAACTGCAACATTAAGAACCGTCCCTAATGTTGCAGTTATTTGTAGATCAGAAAGATTGTGGGAATCTTGTCCAGGTTGGGCAGTTTACCACCCCACTCCTTCACGGTGCGGGTACAGATGTATTCCTGGGCGGTAGTAAGCCCTGCAGCTATGCACAGACGGGTTTGAGGGCGGCAAGCCTTGAGAATATCGGCCATCATCTTGGAGTTGCGATAAGGTGTTTCGATAAAGAGCTGAGTCTGCCCTTCGCTATATGCGCGCTGCTCCAGTTTCTTAAGAGTCTTAATGCGCTCGTCGGGTTCGATGGGAAGGTATCCGTTGAACGCGAAACTCTGCCCGTTAAACCCTGAACCCATCACTGCCAGTATTATGCTCGATGGCCCTACGAGCGGAACCACCTTGAGATTCCTGCGTTGTGCGATAGCCACCACATCGGCCCCCGGATCGGCCACAGCCGGACATCCGGCCTCAGATATCACACCCATTGCAAGGCCCTCCTCGAGCGGTTTAAGCATGCCCGCAATCTCTTCAGGCCTGGTGTGCTTGTTGAGCGTGTAGAAGGTGAGCTGGTCAATATCGATAGAGCGGTCCACCAGTTTAAGGAAACGGCGTGCAGTACGCACATCCTCCACTATAAAGTGCCGGATGCCCATAATAATCTCATGGTTGTATGCAGGCAGGACCTGCTCAACAGGGGTCTCACCCAGCAGATTGGGAATAAGATATAAAGCGGGAATCATGGTGCTAAGGTAGCGCATTTTGCATTATCTTCGCACATCATTAGGCAAAAATGGAACAGAACAGCGGATTCGTACTGAGAATAACCGAAGGCGTGGCCTGCGACCCCAGATACAGGCTCTCCTGCCCTATCAACATAAGCATAGGAAAAGGCTGGCAGACCGCCATCGTAGGCCCCAACGGCAGCGGCAAGACCCTCCTGGTGAACACCATGCTCCGTCAGTATCCCCTCATGAACAACCGCGAGGTCGAATACGGGACCGATGTCACCGGGTCCGATATCCGCAACATCACGTTCCGTGACAGCTACGGCAGCGCCGACAGCACCTATTTCTACCAGCAGCGCTGGAACATGACCGAGATGGGCGAATCAGCCATAGTCCGCGACGCATTCCCCCAAATCAAGGACCCTGTATGGAAAGAGCGCCTCTACACACTGTTCGACCTCCCGTTCATATGGGACAAGCAGCTTGTGACACTCTCCAGCGGCGAAATGCGCAAATACCAGCTGGCCCGTGCCCTGGCCGTACGCCCCCGCATGGTCATCATAGACAGTCCTTTCATAGGCCTTGACGTCCAGACCCGCGACATGCTCTGCCGCCTTCTGGAGACCCTCATTCACGACTGGAACATGCAGATCGTGCTTGTTGTATCCCGCCGCGAGGACATCCCGCCGTTCATAACCCATATAATCGAGGTTCAGGACCGATGCCCCAGCACCGTGATGCCCGTTGAGGACTACCTGGCCAGGCCTGAGAACCCGCTCCCCCAGCCCCTCCTCAAGCAGGACCTCATAGACCTCATGCACTCCCTGCCCGAGACCGACATGGAGTCCGATGAAATAGTACACTGCAACAAGGTGACCCTCCAATATGGCTCCCGACGCATCCTGGACCGCCTTGACTGGACAATCCGCAAGGGTGAGCACTGGGCGCTCCTGGGACCCAACGGAAGCGGCAAATCCGCCCTTCTGAGCATGGTATATGCCGATAACCCCCAATCCTACGCCTGTGACATAGCCCTGTTTGGCCGTTCGCGCGGCACCGGCGAGAGCATCTGGGAGATAAAAAAGCACATAGGATACGTATCGCCCGAGATGCACCGCTCCTACTGCCGCCGATATCCTGCCCTTGACATAGTGGCATCGGGCCTTCACGATACCATCGGTTTGTATAAAAAAATTACCGAGCAGGAAAGAGAGTCATGCCGTGTCTGGATGAAAATATTCGGCATCACCCATCTTGAAGGTCGCGACTTCCTGGAGCTTTCGAGCGGAGAGCAGCGCATGATCCTGCTCGCCCGCGCATTCGTCAAGAACCCCACCCTTCTGATTCTCGACGAACCCCTTCACGGACTGGACCGCAAGAACCGCACACTGGTAATGGAAATAATAAAGGCCTTCTGCGCCCAACCGCAGAAGACCCTTATCATAGTTACTCACTATCCGGAGGAGCTCCCCACTACCATAGATCACACCTACACTCTGGTGCGTCATTCCGGTCTTTAAAAAATCCTGACAAATATTCCACTCAGGATTCCCATGTTACAGAGCTTATAACTGGAACAGATCGTTCACGCTCTTGCCAAAATAGGCCGATAATTTGAGTGCCAACTCAGTCGACGGTATGAATTTGCCGTTCTCAATGGCAAATATAGTCTGGCGTGAAACCCCGATGGCATTAGCCAGATCCTGCTGCGAAATCCTGAGGACCGCCCGCTCTACACGTATATTATTCTTCATTGCTGCTCTCAATTAAGTTCTTAGACAACACCTTCCTCAGCACCAACGCATAAGCAAGTGCCATCACCGGAGGATAAGTGATAAAGAGACATATGTCATTAAAAATAGTCAGTAGATTAATTACGTGAAATTTAATCTGTGTCAGAGTTTGACCACCTCTTGAAATCAGATATTGAATGCTCCAGCTTATTCTATAAAGGAACATAATCAGAACAAAGAGAATGACAAAGAATACCAAAGTACGTATCCTGATATGACATAGGAACTCGTCTTCCTGGTCTTCTTTTGACATGCATACCAGCATTAACCCTATGAACGGGATCACGACAAGTATCCTGCTCACAATCATATATACCTTGATATAACTTTCTCTATCTGAATGATTGGATATATCGTCTATATTATACACAAGGACATGTCCCAGGTAATAAACAACAACAGGAATAAGTATCAGAGATACTATAATCATAATCCATCCCGGCTTTTTAAATCGGTACGGAAGCAGGATGGACTCAAATCTGTTCCCCTTTCCTAACCGGACAAACAGTTTAAGAAGCACGATATAGAACACCTGTAGATAGATGTAATTTGAAACCATTCCGGCTATGCGGTACAGGATTCCCCAAAATGACTTAGGTTCTATCAAAGAATAATGCTGCTCACTTACCGTCATGCCGATATAATTGAAAACAGTATTTGACAGAAGCTTGCCTCCTGAAATCATCTGGGTGATTATATTTGAGATAAAGAATATAAAAATCACTATTGTCAGGACACGATACCGCGCAGACATAATAAATTCGTCTTCCTCTTTCTCTCTGGAGAAACAGATCAGCATTAAGGAAAGACTTAGCAGTATATAACCAGACACCCCTAAATAGGCCAACAAGTCTTGGGCCACCCCCTGTTTGTTCAGAATCACGAACGGCACAAAGCAAACAAGTATTGTAGCCAAAGCCACGAATCCCACATTCTGCCATTTATGCGGCAGCAAAGTCAAATGTTTCCGATAATCTCTCATAATATCGTAATTATTCATTATCACTCTACATTAGCACTCTCAATCGAATTCTTAGCCAGCACCATTTTCAATACCAGCGAGTATACCAGTGCCACCCCGGGAATCCATTTCAACCACATTAGAATTTTTCTGCTGACTGACGAATATAAATAATACCCGGAACTTGGATCAGGTTCTGATACGACCCTGTAGATTGCACGTCCGGCATCATTCAAGACATAGGCAAATTCAACTATCAAATAAGCAATCACAAAAAGGACCAATAACCGCACTCTGATATGCCGTATGAACTCATCCTCCTGCTGCTGCTTGGAAAGACATACCAGAAAGACTCCGACATATACCAACAGATTCAACAGAAGGCATGTTATCAGGTATAGTTTGACAAGCCACTCCATTTTTCCATACCAGCATAACACGTTAACATACTTGTTGACTATAACTGCTGTCTGCATCAGCACTATTGTAATACCCAGTAGTATCCATCCGGTTTTTTTATACCTGTATGGAAGCAGCAATGACGAATACGTGTTCCCGCAGCCTGAACGTTTGAGTATCTTCAGCAGTAATATGTATAAGATTTCCATTTCAGTTACGGAACAGAAGTATTGCGTAACCGTCAATATATGATCAAATACCGGGATAGTCCAAAGCAAAAAACCTTCGCCACGACTACCCATCATAGTTGCTGTAGGTATAATGGTATATTGATGGAATCGCCATCCTATTGCTTCAGTTATAGCTATTGCAACAATGAAAACAATAACCGATATGGTCAATGCGCGATATCTGACAGATCTGACATATTCATCCTCAGTCTTTTCCTGAGACAGACATGCAACCAGCATTGAAGCATTGCCCAATACCCACACAAAAATTTCCAGGTATCTGTACCATCGGTCTCCTTCAAACTGCTTTAAGACCGTGTCTTGGACCAACTCACAAGCAAACATAACTGCAAACACAACAAGCCCGATCACCTGCCATTTATGCGGCAGCAGGGTCAAATGTTTCCGATAATCTCTCATAATTGTAAAGTTTGATGAGACAAATGTAAAGCACACTTTACACAATTCCAAGCAAAATTTACATTTTAACTTTCATTAGGGGCACAAAAGGGACGGTTCTATCTGTGCCCTTGTGATAATCTTCCAAGGTGTACAGAACTTTTGGGGTATCGGTATCGGAAACCATGGCCGCCCGT
>JBGURN010000210.1:0-8002 GCA_045131955.1 Bacteroidaceae bacterium | reverse complement strand
CCATCCGGCCACCAGGATAATTGGACCGCTCATTTGTTACTGGTATGACCGTGACAGGATATGGTCATGCGGCGGACAGCTTGTGTTCGGCTCGCGTAAGTCCTTTTTCAGGGACCGGAGCCGCAAGGAGCTCAATCTCGTAAGGCCGGTGCGCGTCTCTTTCATATCGGGCTGTGCCTTATTTGCCGATGCCTCACTCCTGGATTCCCATGGCAAGCTGCTTACCGAGAGGTTTTTCTTTGGTGAGGAGGATTATGAGTTCGCCCACAGGATGAAGGTGCACGGCGAGAATATGGTCATACTGCCGGACAGCGTGATATACCATAAGGTCGGCTCATCGGCCAAAAAGATGTCGGCGCGTGCCAAGCTGGGACGTGACTATGTCTATTACCTGAGCCGTTTCATCGTGGTCAGGTCCTATTACAACCGTCTGAGCTCAGCTCTGGTACGTCTGCTGAGCCGCCGCCGCTGCCGCCGTTATTTCATGGAGGACGGCCTTGACAGCAAGACGGCGGCACGTCTGGTACGCAGACTCATGTCTGACGCCCGCCGTAAGGACGGTGTCGACTATGATTATTTCAGGGAGCTGGTAATTGAAGGAACATTCTTTGATCGATTCTGATAGCTATGTCTAAGGGTAGGAAACAGGTCCTGATGCTTTATGTGGCGACATTCCTTGGCGCCATACTGAACTTTGTGGCATCCAAGATAAATACCGACTTTCTCTCGCCCGATGAATACGGTGACGTAAAATACGTCCTGAACATAATACAGTTGGTATCGTGGGTGGTGCTGTTCGGCTGGTTCCTGTCCGGAAGCCGCCTTCTTGCCCTGTCCGATGACCGTGAGCACAGCGCAAGGATAAGGGGCGCGCTTGTAGCGTTCCTGGGACTGGCCATGCTGCTGCTCATGACGGCCACACTCATAGCCGGACTTATGCACGCCGGTAACCCGCAGCTCCGGATGCTGTTCTTCTGTTCGCTGCCGGTCTGCTTCTATCCGCTCCTGACCAACTACATGAATACCACCGCCCAGGGTGACAACCATATAGGACGTCTCTCGCTGGCACGCGTGCTGCCGGTCATGTGCTACATACCCGTGGCATATGTCCTGTTCAACCGGTATGGAGCCGACAGCAAGTCCGTTCTCCTTATGCACTGGGGTATCTGCTCGCTGGTCCTGTTCATACTGATAGCCTCAACCAAGCCGTCATTTGTGAACCTGAGACCGGTGTTCCAGGCCATCCGTAAGGAGAACCGCGAATACGGAATCCACCTCTATTGGGGCTCTCTTGCCATGGTGGCCACCAACTACCTGGCCGGCGTGACCCTGGGTCTTTTCAATGATGACAACTCCGAGGTGGGATTCTACACCCTGGCTCTGTCATTCGCCCAGCCGCTCTCGTATCTGCCCGGAATAGTGGGCACAGCCTATTTCAAACGATTCGTACACGAGAACCATATTCCCGGTAAGGTATTCCTCGTAACCGTAATCCTCACGATAATCTCATGCGTGGGCTTTGTCCTGCTGGTTCACCCCGTCATAAGTCTCTACAACGAGTCATACGGGATAGTGGCCACATATGCCTCGTGGCTTGCCATAGGATTCAGCATACACGGAGTGGGTGACATGATAAACCGCTACCTGGGCTCTCACGGTCAGGGGGTAAGCATAAGGAACAGCAGTTTTGCCTGCGGAGCGGTCAAGATACTGGGTTCGCTCCTCCTCGTATGGCTCTGGAACATAAACGGTGCAATCATTACAGTAATCCTCAGTTCTCTTGTCTATACCGTATCACTATTTTGGGAATACCGGCTCTTTGTAAGCCGAAAATAAGTAACTTTGTTGTTGAGCAAACAACGGTATGGAATGAGTCAACGTCTTTTCTTTATAGGTGCCCTGGATTATCCCAACATCCCCCAGGCCGGCGACGCTGTGAAGAACCGTTTCCTGTTGGATTATTTCGGCAGGGAGTTGCATGACGTCTCGTATGTTGACACCCAGAACTGGAAAAGGAACCCTCTGATACTCGTAAGGGTAATGCTCAAACTGCTGTTCCTCAGGTTTGACAACATAGTCATATCCACCTCCACGACCAGCGCCTATCGTCTTATAAGACTCATCACGTCACTTCATCTTAAAAGCCGCATATACTATTTCATGATTGCAGGCTACGCTCCCGTCAGGATCAAGGCGGGTGACTACAAGGCTGAGCCATACCGCAGACTTGAGCGTATAGTTGTCGAGGCCGATAAGGTGAGCGAACTCTTTCATGAGCTCGGTATAGACAATACCCTGCGGCTCTATAATTTCAAACCGGTCCGTTTTGTACCCGATATAACCCAACCCCATGAGGGTAAGGTGAGGTTCGTATTCCTGTCCAGACTCACCCGTCTCAAGGGCATATTCCATATACTGGAGTCTGTAAGAGCGCTTAACCGCGAAGGGCTGGGGGAGTCATTTGAGGTTGATTTCTACGGCAGGACCGATGCCGATATAAGGGAGGAATTCCTCAATGAGGTGAATTCCCTTGAGAACGTAAGCTACAACGGATTCCTTCAGCTTGACGGAGCCGACGGCTACAAGGCGCTCTCGGAGTATGATGCCATGCTGTTTCCGACCATGCACGTGACCGAGGGGTTCCCCGGCGTGATTGCCGATGCAGCCATATCGGGCCTGCCCGTGATTGCATCGGACTGGCAATATGCCCAGGAGATAATTGGCCACGGACGTTGCGGCCTGCTATTCCCGGTAGGTGACAACCAGGCTCTTACTGATAATATGAGAGCCGTAATAAAGGATCGCGGCATACTGGAGCCCATGCGCCGTAACGCGCTGGAACGCAGTGAGATGTATAATGTTGACAAGGTCCTGACAAGAGAGCTCATAGAGCGGCTCGGGATGGATAAACCTGTTTACTGAATGATATGTTCTTAAAGAGTATAATCAAATCCATAGCCTCATGCGTGGGCCGTCGTAACCCGGAGCTTATAGTCAGGATCCGGTACAGGATGCGTTTCCATAAACGCCTTAACCTGGACAACCCCAGGAACCTGAACGAGAAGATCCAGTATCTCTCACTCCGTACCGATACCACCGAATGGTCACGTCTGACCGATAAGTACACCGTGCGTGATTACGTTAAGGAATGTGGGCTGGCCGATACGCTGAACACACTTTACGGAGTATGGGACCATGCCGGTGACATGGATTTCAACGCACTTCCGGACAGCTTCATGCTCAAGACTACCGGCGGTTCCGGTGACAGCATCATAGTAAAGGACAAGAGACAGATGGATACTGAGTCTGTAACGAGATATCTTGACAAGATGCTAGGTGTCGTTTACGGACTGTCCGAGGGTAATCCCCATTATTCCCGTATCGTACCCCGTGTCATTGCCGAGCAGCTCCTCATCAATGATGAGGTATCGGCCCGGTATTCAAGCTCACTCATAGACTACAAGATATGGTGCTTTAACGGCAAGGCCGCCTATATCTGGACCTGCACAGACAGGACCCGTCAGGGTACCAAGGTCATGACTTATGATACTGACTGGACGGCACATCCCGAATACTCCGTCTTTAACAGTCACTACTCAAGGGGCAATGTCATTCCCAAACCGGAGAATCTGGACCGTATGCTCGCAGTAGCCGAGAAACTGGCCGCTCCGTTCCCTGTAGTGAGGGTGGACCTCTACAATATTGCCGGCCGTATCTACTTTGGTGAGATGACATTCACCTCACTTGGCGGACTGATGGATTTCTATACTCCGGAGTTCCTGGAAAAGATGGGAGATATGATCCGGTTGCCGCAGTGACGCCTGTTGATAAATTAAACCCGCATCCGACATAATATATTGCCTTTTGGTCAGTTCTTTTTAAAAAAGGAACATATCTTTGTGGCGCGATGACAGACGGGTTAGTTTCCATCATAACGACTCTATATAACTCGGGCGACTTTATCGAAAGAACGATCAAGTCCGTCCTGGCGCAGACCTACACCAACTGGGAGATGGTCATTACCGATGACTGCTCCGTTGATGACGGTCCATCGGTCGTGGAGTCTTATGCCGCAAGGGATTCCAGGATACGTCTGGTACGTCTGAGCAGTAACGGAGGCCCCGGCGTGGCGCGCAACAACTCCATAATGGAGGCCAAGGGCCAGTATATAGCATTCCTTGACAGCGATGACACCTGGATGCCCGATAAGCTGGAGCGCGAGCTGGAGCTTATGAAAAGCACCGGATGCGGGGTTGTCTATTCCAGCTATCTTACCTGTGACGAGAATGACCGTATAACAGGCCTGGTAGAGTGCAAGAACAGGGTTTGTTACTGGCGCATAGTATGTGACAATGCCATAGGTTTCCTGACCATGATGTATGACCGCAAGGTTACTGGTCTTGTACTGCTGCCCGAGATACGCAAACGTCAGGACTGGGGTCTGAATATCCTGCTGCTCAGGAAATGCCGCGTGGCTTACGGCGTCAAGAAACCTCTGGCCTGCTACCGTATACGCAACAACTCGGTATCGAGCGCCAAGTTGCCGCTCATAAAGTTCAATATAGCCATATATCATGACATACTGGGCTATTCAAGGCTCAAGTCAGTGTTAACCTTCATATTCGTTTTCCTGCCCTTCTACCTGGGCAAGAAGAGTATCAACCGGTTCAAGTCTTTTTTCCGCAGGAGGTACTCCTGAGCATTTAACTTCCGGTCTTTTTCCATCTATAATTACTGAATCTAATTTCTATTTAAAATAAAAAAATGAAGAAAGTATTATTTACAGCAGCTCTGGCTCTCGTTGCAGTAGCAGCCAGTGCACAGGAGCCTGACTTCCGTATGCCTATGGGCGGCGGCTTTGGCGGTTTTGGTGGTTTCGGCGGCTTTGGCGGCCAGCAGACCAATGTCGAGTTTGACGAGTATGTAGCTGCCCCCGAGGGCTTTGACAAGGAGCGTGACGGTATCAAGAAGGGTACTGTAAAACTCATTGAGTATCAGTCAGAGTCAGTTGGCACAACCCGTAAGGCCAATGTATATCTTCCCGCAAGCTATGACGGCAAGAAGAAGTTCAGCGTTCTCTATCTGCTCCACGGTATCGGTGGTGACGAGTGGGAATGGATGAATGACGGTGGTGTACCCAACATCATCATGGATAACCTCTATGCTGATGGCAAGGTTGCCGATATGATCGTAGTTATGCCTAACGGCCGTGCTGCCAAGAATGACTCACGCGAGGGTGGTATGGGTTCAGCCGCTGCTTTCGGTGAGTTTGACAAGGACCTTCTGGGTAGCCTTATCCCTTACATCGAGAAGAACTTCAGCGTATATACCGACAAGGATCACCGTGCTATCGCCGGCCTTTCAATGGGTGGCGGCCAGTCTCTGAACTTTGGTCTGGGCAACCTGGACGTATTCTCATACGTAGGTGGTTTCTCATCAGCTCCCAACACCATGCGTGCCGCTCAGCTCATCACCGATGTTGAGAAGGTTAAGAAGGAGAACAAGCTCCTCTGGATGGTATGCGGTGGCGCTGACGGCCTGATCGGCAACAGCACTCAGATGAAGGCATTCTGCGACGAGAACGGAATCCCCTGCACTCTGATCAACTATCCCGATGAGGGTCACAACTTCACCGTTTGGAAGTACGGCCTCTACAACTTCGCACAGCTTATCTTCAAATAAGGGGCACAAAAGGGACGGTTCTATCTGTGCCCTTTAAAAGAATAATGGCTGGACAGTTTGAATAGCTGTCCAGCCATTAGTATTTTGTAGGGTGTGATTCTCTAAAAGGGCACAGATAGAACCGTCCCTTTTGCGCCCCTTACATCCTAAGCATCTTAAGGAAGTCCCGCTCCGTGCGCAGAGTAGCCTCCTCCTTGCCCTTGATATTCTTGCATTCCGGGAACAGCAGCATGGTCGAGAAATCGGTCTCCGGCATATGGATACGCTCGTAAAGATGACGGAACGAGCGTCCGGCATGAGTCTCGGTATCACGCGGGCCTACGATCATAAGCAGGTGGTCCGTGTTGAGTCCGCTTATAACCCAGTGCATATCGGCAGTCTCACTGACCTCGTTGTAGGTCACGCGTCCGCTGCTGAAACTGAGTCCGGTACCACGTACGGCCGATATGGGCTGGTCCTTACCGTAGAACTCTATTGCACAACCGATAGCCATGCTTATGTGGTAAATGTTGAGCATGCATTTCTCAAAAGCCTCATCCTGAATGACAGGACCGGGAACCAGTACCACGATACGCCGTATGGTGTTCATGGGAGTTACGAAACGCTGCAGTACCACCTGTCCGTGGAATCCGTCGTTAAGCGGATTGATTATGTTGTCAAGATAGGGCAGGTTGATGCTTCGGCGCAGTGGCAGTCCCATGAGCATGGTGTCTGTATTGAATTCGTTCGATGCATGCAGTATACTGTCGATAATGTTGTTTCCAAGTCGGTTCTGGCTCTCGAACGGGACATCGGCCGATGCAGCTATGCGGGTAGCCTCCTCCAGACGTCCCTTGCCGTCCTGCATATACTTGGGGGCGTGCTCTCCGTTGATGGTCACATAGAGACCTACCATGTTGGGGCTGTTCTTCTGATAGAGCGTGATGGCTGTATCCATAAGAGCCTGAAGGGTGTTGGAGCCGGTAAGCATGACCATGAGACGTGACTCGGACGCGGCCATATCGGACTTTTCATCCAGATGCAGGGCGGAGGCGGCGCTCTCAGTTACTATGTTACTCAGTATGCAGGAGAACAGTACTATCAGGACCGTGGTGCTGAGTGTGGTATTGTCAATAAGACCGCCTGCAAACGCTCCCATAGCAATGGCCAGGGCACCTGCGGCGTGTGATTCGCTAAGTCCGAATATGACTTTCCGGTCATCGGCCCCGAACCCGTTCGCTTTCTGTACGACTATGGCTGCAAGCCACTTTCCGAACGTTCCTACTGTAAACAGGACTGCGAAGGCGGTCAGGAATAGCCAGTTGCCTGTCATGCCGGTCAGGTCAATCATAAGGCCTGTACCCAGAAGGAACAGCGGTACGAACAGGGTGTTGCCTACAAAGTCCAGACGGTTCATGAGAGGTGAGGACTTGGGGATGTATCGGTTCAACACTATTCCGGCCAGGAAGGCGCCTACGATGGAGTCCAGACCTATTACCTGTGCCAGTCCGCAGCTCAACGCCAGCAGTATCATCACGAACAGGAAGTGTGAGAAACTGTTGGTGACCCTGTGGAAGAAGAATCTGGCCATAGGGGGGTATATGAGTATTACAGCAGCGGCATAGGCCGTAATGCGCAGTGCGAACCAGAGCGCGTTGAATGAATCTCCGCCCTGTGATGACATCATGACGGCATATACAACCAGAGCCAGCAGAATGGCTGTCAGGGCACCTGCGACCGATATGGTAACGCTCTTGCGTCGGCCCAGTCCGTATCGGCTTATGATAGGATAGGATATAAGCGTGTGCGAGCCCATGATACAGGCCATGATGGCCGATGCCGGAACGGAAAGCCCTATGACGTAACGTCCTGCCAGATAACACAGTATCCATGGCATGAGGAAGGTGAGCACGCCGAATATTATACCCCAGACCTTGTTGCGTTTCATCTCCTCCAGGTCTATCTCAAGACCGGCAAAGAACATGATGAACAGCAATCCTATTCGGCTGAAGAACTGTATCTGAGGGGTTATGTGCAGTATGTCCAGAAGACCCGGTCCAATCAGGGTGCCGGTTACTATCAGGCCGGCTATCTGCGGGAACCTGAGGCGTTTGCACAGTATGGGGACAAACAGCACCAGCGTCAGGACTACAAAGCATATCCAGATGCTGTCGGTTATAGGGAAGAGTTGTTGATAACCCATTTTGTCTTTTTGTGCTACGAAGATAATTAAAAGAATGTGATTTTGTAAATTCGCGTTCGTAAAGTTTAATAGGATATGATTGACTACCATAGCGAACTGAACCCCAGCCAGTGTGATGCGGTGCTCTATACAGAGGGT
>JBGURN010000209.1:0-1519 GCA_045131955.1 Bacteroidaceae bacterium | reverse complement strand
GGTGCCGTCAGCCTTGGTGTTGTAACCTGTCAGCGTCTTACCGGTCTGTACAGGATCCGAACCGGGAATACCTGTGCCATCAACCTTGATCTCCGTGCCAAATGGGACCGTGTTGCGATCAAGAGTGGCTTCATCGCCCCATTTACCGCCGTTGCCGTCGATCACCAGCCTATGCTGATTGGTAGTCCAGACAGCAACATAGATGGTATCCGTATTGGGCATGGTGGTCGGAAGCGTGGCAGTCTTGCCATTGAGCGTCCATTTTTCAAAGGTGTAGCCGGTCTTTGTGGGATTTGCGGGAGGTGTGATCACAGAACCAACTTCCGCAACGATCGAAGCAATCTCCGTACCGCCGTCGGTATCGAAGCGCATGGTGACAGTATTTGTCGACCAGGTGGCGGTATAAGTACGATCACCGGTGCTGCCCTTAGCGATGGTCACGGTCTTGGAAGCCTCTGCCAAATCGGTACCGGTCCAGCCAAGGAACTCATAACCGGTTTTGGTCGGATTCTTGAGCAGGATCTGATCAGACTCAACCGTGTAGGAGGTGGGATTGTTCTTGACAGATCCGCCGTCTAGGTTGTAGCTGATCGTGTAGCTGATGGGGTCACCATACTTGCAGTAAACGGTGAGATTCTCAGCGGGGAACTTGCTTACATCAACAGCGGTGCCTTCATCATTAACGATCGCAGGATCGTTGTAGCCGGCCTTGCTGAGATCGGGAAGCGTAACGTTATCGCCGTAATTGCCGCTAACCGTTTTAATAACCTTCGTGGGTTCAAACGAATCGTTAAAGGAAATGGTCACATTGTTTGTATCGAAGTTCGCGGTGAACTCCAGAGCGCCGTCGCTTCCTTTCGCGATGGTGACTTCCATCGTGGGAGTCGTTACCTCGCCATAGGTCCAGCCAAGGAAGGTATTGCCGACCAGGGTAGGATTAACAAGTGTGATATCGTTGCTCTCAACGGTGTATTTTGGGGGATTCGGGTTAACAGTCGGGGTTGCAGTAGGCCAAGTCACACCGTCCGGAACAATGTAGGTAAGGTCGTATTCGATCGGCGTGTACTCTGCGAAGAGTTCGTTGCCCACAGCGGGGAGAGTCTCGGGAGCCGTGAACTCCGTATAGCCGACGTCCGTAAGCTCATACACCTTGTAGGTGTAGTAATCCTTCTCAAGGGCATCCGTGGGCATGACAAAAGCATCCCCGTACTTGCCGGAGACAGTGGCAATGGCTACCTTTTCAGGATTCTGAACATCCGCGAAGTCGTAAATCGGGTAATTTACCGTGTTCACATCCCAATGGGCGACATAGTCACGGTCTTCATCGGGCATCTCAATGGGCAGATCAGCATAAGAATACTGTGTCTGGTCGATAAACCAGCCCAGGAACTGATGGCCTTCCCATGTGGGGTTCTTTGCAGCTTTGATTTCGCTACCGAAATCCAACTGTCCGGTGGTGTAGGTTTCACGGAGCGTAGTCTCACCGGTAAGTGCAAACTTACCGCCGGCGCCATCGTAA
>JBGURN010000208.1:0-1720 GCA_045131955.1 Bacteroidaceae bacterium | reverse complement strand
ATGTGGTAATCCTTACTAAGTTAGCAAGATTTCTTCAAAATTGTATATATTTGCTTATACTATGTTACCATAAAATTAATTTTTATGAGCAGATTGGGCAAATATCTGAGGTTGCTGACCGACATGTCATATCACACTGACTATCAGGGGGCCAGCGCGACCATCAGGAACAATATAGCATTCCGCGGGCCAAACGTATTCATCCTTGCCTGCGCCATCATCATAGCCTCAGTGGGCCTGAACGTCAATTCCATCCCGGTTATCATAGGTGCCATGCTCATCTCTCCGGTGATGGGCCCTATCCTGGGCTTCGCCTTCGGCCTTGGCACCAACGACATGGGCCTGGTCAAGGAATCGCTCAAGAACTATCTGGTGATGGTTGTCATCAGCATCATAGCGTCTACGCTGTTCTTTGTCCTCTCCCCTCTCAACCTTGAGAATCCTACGGAGCTGCTTGCGCGTACCAGGCCTTCCATTTACGACGTTCTCATCGCCCTTTTCGGAGGACTCGCCGGAATCCTGGAAACCTGCCGCAAGGACAAGGGTACCGTGATATCGGGCGTAGCCATAGCAACGGCGCTCATGCCGCCGCTTTGCACAGTGGGCTACGGCATCTCCATCCTTAAGCTTTCCTATATCCTGGGCGCACTGTATTTGTTCCTGATAAACAGCATCTTCATAGCGCTGGCAACTTTCGCCGCAGTGAAGTACCTCCGCTTCCCTTCCGCCGCGGAGGGATCAAGCAGCAATAAAGTTATGCCGTCCAGGGCGGTGGCCGCCATCCTTCTCATCATCATCGTCCCCAGCATCTATTCAGCGGTGCTCATGGTGAAGGAGAACAACTTCAACATCCACGCGGAAAAGATCGTATCAGAGAATAAGTCCATCGGACGAGGCTTCATCTACGATTACAACACTGACCTCAAGAGCCGGCCGCCAGTGCTCAATCTTTACATGGCTGGAGAAGCCCTCAGCGAGAGCGCAAAGGAACAGATTTATAAGGAGGCCGAAGCCTACGGCATCACGCGCAACCAGATCCTGTTCCATGAGGACGCGTCCCTTCGCAACGAGATCATGTCCGAATCCGAACTCATCAACACCATTTACGAACGAAGCGACCGCCAGATCACGGCGCTCACCGATTCCATAGCCTCGCTCAGCACAGCGCTGGAGGGTTACAGGGAGAAGGAACTGCCCATCGAGGCCCTTTCTGCCGAACTCTTCGCCCAGTATCCGGACATCACTAACCTGACGCTCACCAGAGGGGCCAGCATCAAATCCGGCTCAGGAGAGTCAAAGGAGGAGATAGTAGCCATAATCAACAGCCGCTACACGCTTGACAGGGATGTTGTGTCCAGGATAGAGAGATGGCTTAAAGTCAGGCTTGGCACTGACAATGTCACGGTAACGGAACAGATTACAAGAGAGTAACGATTATCAAGTATTCTACTTTTCCTTACTTTTTAATTGTAACTAAAACATATATAAATAATTCAAATCCTAAAGACTTTGCTATTGAGAAACTTGTGCGTAAATTTGTAAGTGATTGCCTTAATAAAGCGACCTGAACCCTCATGAGGACCAAATGCAGCACCAGTTTCACCCTTGACCGCCGCCTTGACAAGGACGGCCGGCCCATCGTGAAGAACCTGCCCATTAACATGGACTTCACTTTCAGCGGCAAACGTTTGCGATACTATACCGGGTACCGCATAGATTC
>JBGURN010000207.1:0-24921 GCA_045131955.1 Bacteroidaceae bacterium | reverse complement strand
CGCTTGGTAGGAGCCAATGGCGAAGTGACCAACATCGGCACGCTCGACACCACCACAGGCGAGGTATCATTCGACGGTTGGTACACGCTGCAGGGCGTGAAGCTGGAGGCTGAGCCCACCGAACCGGGTATTTATATCAATAATGGCAAAAAGGTTTCAATCAAGTGAGTAAGTAAAGTACTGGTCAAACACATTAAATGTTGAAAGAAGTTATGAAAAAGATATATGAGAAACCCACTACCCAGGAGATAAAGCTTAATGCTCCCACTTTACTGTTACAGGCAAGTGCCACTCCTCCCAATGGTATTCCCGACTTTGATGGCTGGATGAACTAGAGTGTCAGCACCGAGTCGCAGAGCGTGGTGACAGCGGTGCGGTGAGTGATAAAGATCATAGTCTTGCTGGGATAAGCCTTGAAGAGGCGGGCGTAGAGCTCAGTCTCTGTCTCGGGATCAAGAGACGAACTTATCTCATCAAGAAGCAATATGGAGCCCGGGCGCAGTAAGCCCCGGGCTATTGCTATTCTTTGGGCCTGGCCTTCGCTCAGTCCGCTGCCGCGCTCACCGAGCAGGGTGTCAAGGCCATCTGGGAGTTCCTGAACAAAATCAGCGCAGGCGGTATGAAGGGCCTCTTTTAGTTTTTCGTCCGATGCATCCGGATCGGCCACCTGGAGGTTGAAGCGGATAGTGCCGCTCATGAGTGTGTTGCCTTGGGGTACAAAGACAAAGTCGGGGCGGGTCTCTGCGCCTGCCGTCAAACTTTCATTATCACCATAAAGATTTATGCTGCCGCTGTCGGGGCTGATGAATCCCAGCATCAGGCGGAACAGGGTGGTCTTGCCTATGCCTGTCTCACCCATAAGTGCGGTCTTGGTGCCGGGCTGGAAATCATGATTGAAACCGGTGAGTATCTGACGGTCACCGCCTGCATATTGGAAGTTTACATTCTCAAAACGTATTCCACGAAGGGTGGGGTGCAGGGTGCCTGTATCGGCCACGGCGTTGCTCTCAAGTTCGGCCAGACGGTCTATGCTGGCGGTGGAGTGTATCACCTGTGGCACCAGGTTGAGCAGCTGCATCACGGGGTGCTGTATCTGGCCAACCAGTTGCAGGAACGATGTCATGATACCAAAGGTTATTGCACCGTTGCGTAGTTGCAGGCCTCCCCATACGAATGCCAGCAGGTAACCCAGTCCGAATGCGCTGCCCAGTATGATGCGAATCATTATGGTAAAGCGGGTACGGCGCATTATGTTGCCCTTTAGTTTCTGCTGGGCGGTGTCCAGACGGCCGGTCATCCACTCCTGGCTGCCCATGGCACGCAGTACGGCGTTGTTCTCCATGCCCTCCTGAACCTGCATCTGGATGCGGCTTTCGTCCTGACGTATGTCAAGCGTCATCTGACGCAGGCGGCGGCCTATGAACTTGGCCATCAGTATGGCAAGCGGAGTCATGATGAGCAGAGCCCAGGCTAGCATGCGGTCAAAGTAACGGAGCAGCAGGAACGCGCCGATAAGCTGTATGCCGGTGATGCACATCTCGGGAATGGTATCGGTCGTGGTCTGTGATACTACCTCGATATCCTTGGTAAGGCGGGAGCTTATGTCACCCGAGTGTATCTCTTTCTCATCATAGAGCTGGCGGCGGAACAGTCCGCTGAACATACGCAGGCGGATGGCGTTGGTCTGGCGGATTCCGGCCTTGGTGGTGAGCAGGAAATAGACCTGACGCAGCAGGACTCCGCCAACTACGGTCAGCACAAGCCAGACTGCCATGACCGTGACATCACGGGCCGATCCGGTACGGATGGTCTCATCAATGAAACGGCGGCAGAGCCATACCATGAGAAGCCCCAGGGCTACCTGGGCGGTGCCGGTCACAACGCGTACCGCGGTGTTAAGGCGGATACCTTGTGTGTTACGCCATATCCAGTTCCAGTATTTCATTCAACTACTCCAAGTTTGGTCCAGTTGTCAATAGTATCCTTTACGTCCTTGAGAGCCTGAGCCTGGTCCACGTCATACTCCTGGCAGAGTGCGTCGGCCAGACCATCGACCGTAAAGTCACCGGCCTCCATGGCCTTTTTCCAGAGCCATGCGGCAGTCTCGTTCAGGCAGAGCATGCGCCCGAAATCAATGGCATCAAGGCCTTCTCCGACTATCACGTTCTCGCCGCATACCTGGCGCAGAACAAATCCTTTCTTTATCTTCATATTTATAGAATTGCTATCTTTTTGCCGTTGTGGATGTATATTCCGGGTTCGGTGGGCTGCTCCGTAAGCGGAGTTCCGTCAATGCTGTACCAGCGGTCAATGGTGATTTCGCCGGTGGCGGTATTGACAGTGCCTACTGCTGTTATGTTTCCGTTTTTGTCAACCAGATCTATAAGGACCATGGATGGAATGGATGCATCGGTCTCTTGGGGACAGTATGATACGTATGCATGGTATGCATCAATTGTGTTATCTCTGTCTATCTTTACGAAGATGTTCAATTTATAAAGCAACTCGCCGGTGCTCTTGTTGGTCACACTGGCATTGGCTTCTTTGTATAAATATCCGTTGATGTAATTTCCTGAAACATCAGCATAGACGCCGTTTAATGTCCATCCGTTGCCGGCATCCATCTGTAAGGGCTCAAATTCATTGACATTTTGAGGAACGCGGTCAATATCTCCATAGAAAGTGACTATGCCGGTGTTATCGGGCATGAAGAGATACGGAACACCGGGCTCGGTATACGGAATCTGATCCTGATCTGGAGTAACATCGTTAAAGGTTGCAGTCCAGACGTTAGTTCCGTCTTTTGTTTCCTTTCTGAAACCGGTTAACTGATAGAGTGTTCCGTTTTGGATGTTGCTCATCTTGATAGGCAGACATATCATCTTGGGGAGGTCTTGGGTGACACTAAAGTCAAAACTCAATGATACTTTCTCGCCGGGATGGTCTTTAACCAACTGCTTGAGAATGTCGTCGTGAGCGCAATACGCAGAATAATAGGTGTTGCCGTCAGGTGCATCGAACTGCTGGTTTACGGCTCCCGGAATCAAGCTCGGGCTAACCCTGGTTGCCTTGAGTCCGGGAATGGCGTTGCTGCCTATATTCATTAAACTGACAGTTTCCAGGTAATAGGCATCGCCGGCTGTGACAGTGACGTTACTGGGGGCGTGTTTACAGGCTATAGGGTTGTATTGGCCTGTTCTTCCCGGCTGGAACGATCCTTTAAATAGACACTCGGCTATCAGTAATTCCACATCATCACACCATCCCATCAGACCACCGGCGTAGTTGTTGAATCCCGATATGGTACCGTCATAATAGGATTTGTTCATGATCAGTTTGTGGCCATTGTTGCCTCCGTGACCTACTATACCACCGGCATAAGTGTGGGAGTTGACATCGGCCGATATATGGCAATTCTGTATGATTGCCGTTCCTTCACAAACGCCTATGAGTCCGGCGGCATGATGCTCTGTGCTTTTGACAGACCCGTCTATGGTCAGATTTTCAAATCTGGAGTTGTCTATGCGGGCGAATGGGGCTGTTCCTTTTATGACATTATTGATATTGACCGTGATTGTATGATTGTTACCGTCAAAGAAAATCCAGGCGGGAACATGGTCGCCTACCATATTGGTTATGGCAGTTTTGCCGGCAGCCTTTTCGGTTTGATTCGGTATATCGGATGCGAGTCTGACGTAATGGTATGAATTCTCGTAATCGCAATTGTTGATTTTGCTTGACAGAGTAGCCCATTCCGCCGCACTGCTTATTATAATCGGATCAATTAAAGAGCTTCCGCTTCCGGACAGGGATGCAGACGTTGCCGTAGCACTGGTGGTATGCATATATATGTATGAACCGCGTGCTCCGCTGTTCAGGTCATAACCTTCGCTGTTGTTGCCGTTCTTGCCCACAGCTCCGGACTTGGTGTCGTTGAAATAGATTGAAGTCAAGGCTTTGTTGCCTTTCAGGGTCTTGGTGTAGAAAAGGTAGATGTTATCGGAATGATTGCCGGTATTACTGTTCAGGTTTCCCTTTTTGCTGTTGAAGTGGCTTCCGCCGAAGTATGGGGTAAGATAATAGACCGTTCCGTTATATTCTAGGAGGTCGATATCAGGTTCCGAGGTGTAAAGCAAAACGTCTGTAACATAACCGTAATTCACGCCATTGCTCTCCTCATATTTTGCCATGAGGTATATGTAGTCGGTACCTTCACCGCATCCCTCGTTGAGATCCTTGTTGATTGTCTCCCAACCCTGTTGCTGGAATTTCTTTTCTTCCTGACATACTTCATCCCAGGTTCCGCCAATAAGCAGGAGGTCGGTTATGTAACGGGTGCCATAAACCGAAGTGTTCATTAATAAGGCAAGCAAGATAAAAAGAATGCTCTTTTTCATTTTACAGACAATTATTAGAATTAGTACTATTTGAATGCAAAGGTGGTATGACGCGGGTTATCCGCATGGCTGCCAACAGATACCGGCGCAGGGGTCTGAGCATGTACCAGACATGTGCTATGGCCCGATGAACAAAAGAGTCAAGGGAGCGGCGCCTGCCGTCGGGCCTGACTACATGGGTGGCATGTGCCAGTATGTGAACGGGCATGCAGCTCTCAGTGCCTCGTATGTTGCCGTCGCCCATAAGGGTTACGCGGCCGCCGTCGGGCTCCATACGGATTATCCGGTGTACCACATATGTGTCCGATGCAACCTGCGCCAGCACGACCATACCTACACGCAGACGTTCCGGTTTCTGCATTATGACGCTGTCCCTGCCGCCTACGATGAACGGGAGCATGCTACGGCCCTTGACGGGGAAGGTCACGCTCACTCCGTCGGCTACCAGGCGCACGGCCTCCTGTATGATCTGCTCATCGGTCATAGGGCAATCGTATCTTTACAAAGGTGTGCGGCATCGGCATCGGGCAGACAGTCCAGATGCCATACCGGGATATACGTGGCCAGCGCGTTCTCGGTCTCGTGCAGGCCGTCGGCAATGCGCGCATCCCATCGTTTGCCCGATATACTGGGCACCACGGCGGCGTATGCGCCTATGCCTTTAAGGCGTACAATCTTATTGTATGGAGCCTGGCTCAGAAGCACAATGCCTCCAAGCGGGGCGCTTACGTTGCGGTAGCAGGGGGTCTTGCCGCTCCAGGGAGTGCCATAAACGACTGCCGTGCCATCGGGCTTGATACGGACGGCGGGGTTGTCATCGTTCATAAGCTCCGTTCCGGGTATGTTCTGCAGCCATAGCCTGGCATGGGTGCTCTTACCCGTGCCGCTCTTGCCCAGAAACATATATCCGCGTGCGTCAAGGCTCACCACTGCTGAATGGAACAGTACCGTTCCGGTGCAGGCCGATGCCATGGCGAACAGTATCATAAGTGAATTGTCAAGTGCAGCCTTGGTCTGGAATCCGCTCAAATGCAGTGTGCCGATGCGGTATCCGGCTTCACAAACCAGCCAGCCGGCGCTCCTGCCGTCCCATCGGAACTCAAAGACAGAGTCATCCGGACCGATGTGACCGCAGATGGTCTCCTGTCCCTCCTCGTCCTGACGCCACTCCTCAACATATTCCACAGGCCCGTCATCAACCACGCTGAGTGAGAACAGCGTCTGCTCAGCCTCAGTAAAAGCAGCCCTGAATGGCTCGTAGTTCTCCAAGAGTGCCGCAATGCTCTCATCGGACTCCACGCAGAACCGGTGCTCTGCCACTATGTAATACTCCCTTTTACTCATTTAGAAAACAAAGTTAACTATTTTCGGAAAGCTTTCTTCTTTGTATACATGTAAAACATATAGGTTGGACTCTTATGAAAAGGTTTCCAATCGCAGGAGCCGGACTATGGAATATGGGAGCGTCAGTGAAGAGGCGTAAGCGGAGATGCTTGGAGGATCCCGTTAAGAACGGCGTTTCGTTTAACGACCGTTAGGCCCCGTAGGGGACTAAAAGGGAGGCGTTCGACGTTTAGGGTCCGGAGAGTATCGCAGTAGCCTCGTAACGTCGTCTCCCATATTCCATAGTCCGGCGGAGAATATCATAAGAGTCCAACCTTAAGTTTTGCGGTTACCTCAAAAAAAGAGAGTTTTGTTTTGTCAGTTTGCAGAGTGTGTATAACTTTGCCGCGCAAAAGAGAAAACAACAGGAAAGATTTATGCGACTGCTAGGCTTGATTATTATTCTATCTATTATTATCATTCCGGGGTTCCGGTGTGAGAAAGCCTGACGCATATATCTGAAAGAACAATAAAGATAACAGATAACGATAAAGCCTTTCTCACACGAGTGAGAGAGGCTTTTTTGTTTGACCAACATTATAACTTTTAAATATGTCAGACAGACTGATTTTCTTTGACACCACACTCCGCGACGGTGAACAGGTCCCGGGATGCCAGCTCAACACCATTGAGAAAATTGAGGTGGCGCGTCAGCTCGAGCAGCTGGGTGTCGATGTGATTGAAGCTGGCTTTCCAGCCAGCAGCCCGGGTGATTTCAACTCGGTAGTGGAGATATCCAAGGCGGTGACCTGGCCGGTCATCTGCGCCCTGACCCGTGCCGTAGAGTCCGATATCGACGCAGCCGCCGAGGCACTGAAGTATGCCAAGTACAAACGTATCCATACAGGCATAGGTACCAGTGAGGAGCACATACGTTACAAGTTCAACAGCACCCGTGAGCAGATTCTTGAGCGTGCTGTAGCCGCAGTAAGCTACGCCGCCAAGAAGAAAGTCGATGAAATTGAGTTCTATGCCGAGGATGCAGGCCGTACCGATAACGAATACCTGGCCCGCGTGACCGAGGCAGTGATCAAGGCCGGCGCAACCATAATAAACATACCTGATACAACAGGCTACTGTCTGCCCGATGAATACGGAGCCAAGATCAAATATCTGATGGAGCATGTCGATGCCCTGTCAAGCGGTAAGGCCATACTGTCAACCCATTGTCACAACGACCTTGGAATGGCGACCGCCAACACCATGAGCGGTATCCTGAACGGTGCCCGTCAGGTTGAGGTGACCATAAACGGAGTGGGTGAGAGGGCAGGTAACACATCGCTTGAGGAGATTGCTATGATACTCAAGTGCCATCATGCCACTATTCCGGTTGACTTCAATATCAACACCACACGCATATGCTCAACCAGCCGTCTGGTATCATCGCTCATGAATATGCCCGTACAGCCCAACAAGGCAATCGTGGGCCGTAACGCTTTTGCCCATTCAAGCGGCATACACCAGGACGGTGTGCTCAAGAATACACAGACATATGAGATAATGGACCCCAAGGATGTGGGTCTGGATGAAAACAATATCGTCATGACAGCCCGCTCTGGCCGTGCAGCCCTCAAACACCGTCTCTCGATACTGGGTATAGAGAAGGACGGCGAGGCGTTGGACCGCATATATGAGGCGTTCCTCAAGCTGGCCGACAAGAAGAAGGAGCTGAATGATGATGACATACTGATGCTGGCCGGTGCCGATACCGCAGCCACCAAGCATGTGCGTCTGGATGGCCTGCAGGTAACCACCGGTAAGGGTGTGACACCTATTGCTGCCATCAAGCTGAGCGTGGCCGGTGAGTCGTTTGAGGCTGCATCGACAGGAAACGGACCTCTGGATGCATCGATCAAGGCCCTCAAACAGATCATACGCCGTGACATGACCCTTAAGGAGATGACCATCCAGGCAATCTCCAAAGGCTCGGATGACGTCTGCAAGGTTCATATGCAGGTTGAGAACGGCGGCCATCTCTATTACGGATTCGGTTCCGATACCGATATAGTGACCGCCAGCGTGGAGGCCTATATAGACTGTATAAACAAGTTCAAGAAAAAGTGATGGGACGCACGTTGTTTGACAAGATATGGGATGCGCACGTGGTGCAGGTAATCCCCGACGGTCCTACGCAGCTCTACATAGACCGTCTGTACTGCCATGAGGTGACCACTCCCCAGGCTTTCGATACCCTGAGGGACAAGAAACTGAGGGTGCGCTGCCCCGAGAAAATATTCGCCATGCCAGACCATAACACCCCTTCCGATAACCAGGACCGTATTGAGGATCCGGTGGGTCGTAAGCAGGTGGAGACTCTGGAGCGTAACTGCACGGAGTTCGGTATAAGACATTTCGGTATGGGCACACCTGACAACGGTATCATACATGTTGTGGGTCCGGAGAAAGCTCTCTCGCTGCCCGGCATGACGATAGTATGCGGTGATTCGCACACATCGACCCACGGAGCTGTGGGTGCCATTGCCATGGGTATCGGCACATCGGAGGTGGCTCAGGTGCTCGCCTCGCAGTGCATACTGCAGAGCAAACCCAAGACCATGCGCATAAATATAGAAGGTAAGCTCTCCAAGGGTGTCACGGCTAAGGATGTGGCACTCTATATAATGGCGCAGATGACCACATCGGGCGCAACAGGATATGCGGTGGAGTATGCCGGACAGGTAATACGTGACATGTCCATGGAGGGACGTCTTACGCTCTCCAACCTGTCGATCGAGATGGGCAGCCGCGCCGGTCTGATTGCTCCCGATGAGACCACGTTCGAGTACTTGAAGGGTCGCGAATATGCTCCCAAGGGCGCCGAGTGGAACAAGGCCCTCTCTGAGTGGCGCAAGCTCTATTCCGATCCCGACGCCCGTTTTGACAAGGAGGTGACCTATCAGGCCAGTGACATAGCACCGCGCATTACATACGGAACCAACCCCGGCGCAGGCATAGCCATTGACGGTACGGTGCCTGTTTATGAAGGACTCTCGGAGGCCGATAAGCTGCAGCTCAAGACTCAGCTCGACTATATGCGTTTCGAGCCCGGACAGAAGCTGGAGGGAACGGCGGTCGACTACTGTTTTCTGGGTGCCTGCACCAACGGCCGTATAGAGGATTTCCGCGCCTTTGCAAGTATAGTGAAGGGGCGCCGTAAGGCCGATAACGTTACCGCCTGGCTGGTTCCCGGCTCATGGGTCGTGCGCCGTCAGATAATGGAGGAGGGTATTGATAAGATACTGGAGGAGGCCGGTTTTGAGCTGCGCCTGCCCTCTTGCTCGGCCTGCCTGGCCATGAACCCCGACAAGGTGCCCGCCGGAAAGCTGAGCATATCGACCTCCAACCGTAATTTTGTGGGCCGTCAGGGCCCCGGCTCCAGGACCATACTGGCCTCACCGCTTACCGTTGCGGCTAGCGCGGTTACAGGCGTGGTTACCGATCCCCGTAAGTTAATGGCTTAATCATGAACAACATGGAAAAGAAATTCGGAGTAATAGAATCCACTTGCATTCCTATAGCTATAGAGAACTGCAACACGGACCTTATAATACCTGCCAGATATCTGGCATCGACCACACGTGACGCTTCGTTTTTTGGCGATGCGTTCATGCATGACCTCAGGTTCGACTCCAAGGGTCAGCCTGTCAGGGATTTTGTGATGAACCAGCCCCATTTCAACGAGAAACCCGCCGAGGGACGGCGTCAGATCGTGGTGGCGGGTGCCAACTGGGGCTCGGGCTCCAGCCGTGAGCATGCCGCGTGGGCTATAGCCGGCTACGGCGTGAGGGTGGTGGTGTCAAGCAGTTTTGCCGACATACACCGCAACAACCTGCTGAACTGCTTTGTGCTGCCGGTGGTGGTATCGGAAGAGTTCCGCGACTTACTTTTTAAGAGCATAGAGAAGGATCCCGATGCACGCGTGCGTGTGGACCTTCCCGCCCAGACCATAACCGATGTGACCACCGGACGAAGCGAGTCATTCGTCATAAACGGGTACAAGAAACATTGCCTCATGAACGGTTTTGATGATATAGACTATCTGATGAGCCGCAGCGAGGATATTGATGATTTCGAGAGGAAGGGACGCTCGTATATTGAGGTGCTGGACACCACGCTGCGTGACGGCGAGCAGACATCGGGCGTGAGTTTCTCCAGCCATGAGAAGCTGAGCATTGTGCAGTCGCTCATATCGGACCTTAACGTGGACCGCGTGGAGATTGCATCGGCCATGGTATCGGACCGCGAGCAGGAGAGCGTGCGTTCAGTTATGGAGTGGGCTCAGAAAAGCGGCTGCGCACACCGTATTGAGGTGCTGGGTTTTGTTGACCGGAACCGCTCGGCCGATTGGATCCTGGGTGCCGGCTGCCACGTGATGAACCTGCTCTGCAAGGGTAGCCTCAAGCATGTGACGGCACAGCTGGGCAAGACCCCCGATGAACATATTGCCGATATCCGCAGCACCGTGGAGTATGCCGTGAGCCGCGGGATAGAGGTGAATGTATACCTGGAGGACTGGAGCAACGGCATGAAGAACTCGCCTGATTATGTATATCAGATTACCGATGCGCTGGCATCCATGCCCGTGAAACGTGTCATGCTGCCCGATACCCTGGGCATCCTGAATCCTGACACGACCATGAAGTACTGCCGCCGTATGGTGGAGCGCTATCCCGATATGCATTTTGATTTCCACGCCCATAATGACTATGACCTGGCTGTGGCCAATGTATGGAGCGCCGTCAAGGCTGGTGTCAAGGGTGTGCATGCTACTGTGAACGGACTGGGCGAGCGTGCCGGAAACGCGCCTCTGGGTAGCGTGATGGCCGTGCTCAAGGACCAGATGGATGTGGTTACGGGACTGCGCGAGAGCCGTCTGTTCAAGGTGAGCCGTAAGGTGGAGATGGACAGCGGCATACGTATACCCCATAACATGCCGGTGGTGGGTGAGTTCGTGTTCACCCAGTGCGCTGGCGTTCATGCCGACGGTGACAACAAGGACAACCTCTATTACAACGCGCTCTTACCGGAGCGGTTCGGACGCGTGAGGGAGTATGCGCTGGGAAAGAACAGCGGCAAGGCCAATGTCAAACTCAATCTGGAGGCTATGGGCATAGAGCTCGATGAGGAGTCCATGCGTAAGGTTACCGACCGTATCATTGAGCTGGGCGTAAAGAAGGAGCAGGTTACCCAGAATGACCTTCCCTATATCGTGGACGATGTGCTTCACCACGGTCAGGAGGAGCAGCGCATACGTATACTGAACTACTCGCTCTCCCTCACTCAGGGCCTCAAGCCGCAGGCGCTGGTCAAGATTGAGGTGGACGGTAAGGAGTATATGGACTCTGCAACCGGTGACGGTCAGTATGATGCGTTCGTGCGTGCCCTCCGTCAGATTTACGCCAAGCTGGACAAACCCTTCCCGGTGCTGACAAACTATACGGTGTCAATCCCGCCCGGCGGCCGTACCGATGCATTCGTGCAGACTATAATCACCTGGCGTTTCAAGAACGAGGAGTTCCGTACACGCGGACTTGACGCCGACCAGACAGAGGCAGCCATCAAGGCTACTGAAAAGATGTTGAACAGAATAGAACAGGAATAATATGAAACTTAAGATTGCAGTTTTGGCCGGCGATGGTATCGGCCCCGAGATAATGGAGCAGGGTGTAGCGGTTACAAGTGCCGTTGCCCGCAAGTTCGGACATGAGGTGGAGTACAAGGAGGCTATATGTGGTGCACATGCCATCGACCTGGTAGGTGACCCGTTCCCTGACGAGACTTTCCGCACATGCATGGAGAGCGATGCGGTTCTCTTTGCCGCAGTGGGTGACCCCAAGTATGACAATGACCCCACATCGAAAGTACGCCCCGAACAGGGCCTGCTGGGCATGCGCAAGAAGTTGGGCCTCTATGCCAACATCCGCCCCATTGAGACATTTGATTGCCTTGTACACAAGTCACCCCTTAAGGATGAGATTGTGAGCGGTGCCGATTTCATATGCATACGCGAGCTTACCGGCGGTATGTACTTCGGCCCCAAGAAGGAGGGAGCCGATGAGGCATACGATACGAATCTGTACAGCCGTGCCGAGGTTGAGCGCATTCTTCGTGTCGGTTACAAGTACGCTCTGGCCCGCAAGAAACATCTGACCGTAGTCGATAAGGCCAACGTGCTGGCCAGCTCACGTCTGTGGCGTAACGTTGCCATGGATATCATGAAGGAGTACCCCGAGGTGACTACTGATTTCATGTTCGTGGACAACGCCTCCATGCGTATGATCCAGGAACCCCGTTTCTTTGACGTGATCGTGACCGAGAATACATTCGGCGATATCCTGACCGATGAGGCATCATGCATCACAGGCTCCATGGGTCTGCTGCCCAGCGCATCGACCGGCGAGCACACTCCCGTGTTCGAGCCCGTGCACGGCTCCTGGCCTCAGGGCAAGGGTCTGAACATAGCCAACCCCATAGCCCAGATCCTGAGCGCAGCCATGATGTTCGAGTACTTTGGCCTCATGGAGGAGGGTGCTTTGATCCGCAAGGCCGTTCAGGCCTCACTCGATGCCAACGTCCGCACCCCGGAGATCCAGGTCGAGGGTGGCGCCAAATACGGCACCCGCGAGGTCGGTCAGTGGATTGTCAATTACATCTCCAAGCAGTAAGGGCACAAAGGGCACAATAGGGACGGTTCTATCTGTGCCCTTTTTCCAAAAGTTCTGTACATCTTGGATTTTTATCACAAGGGCACAGATAGAACCGTCCCTATTGTGCCCTTGCTCGCTTAGCTTGCTAAGGTGCGCTGAAAAAATTTGAAAAAAAATTTGTCGGAATAGAAACAGTGATATAATTTTGCAGCCGATATGAGAACAATGAACAACATATTCTGGTGGTGGCGCCTGTTACAGTCTTCAAAGTCGTAAGAGGTCCAAGCCGTTATATGTGTATATAAGAGAGAAATCAAAACACGATATAGAGCCCGCCGTATTACGACGGGCTTTTTTGATATAAAATGCCCATCGGAGAACACGGGAATACAACGAAAAACGATTAAAAACAATAATACAAAACAAACTTCTATGAGTTATCTGGTCGATGAAAACGGTTACTATGGAGAATTCGGTGGCGCATACGTGCCCGAGATACTCCACGGCTGCGTTGAGAACCTGCAGCAAAACTATCTCAAGATCATAGAGAGTGAATCATTCCGACAGGAGTACATGGCGTTGCTCCGTGACTATGTAGGTCGTCCCAGCCCTCTTTACTATGCCAGCCGGCTGTCAGAGAGATACGGCGCAAAAATCTATCTCAAGCGTGAGGACCTGAACCACACCGGTGCTCACAAGATTAACAACACCGTCGGTCAGATACTGCTTGCCAAGCGCATGGGCAAGACCCGCATCATTGCCGAGACAGGCGCAGGCCAGCACGGTGTGGCTACCGCAACTGTATGTGCACTGATGAACATGAAGTGCGAGATTTTTATGGGTGCTACCGATGTTGAGCGTCAGCACACCAACGTGGAGCGCATGAAGATGCTCGGAGCTACAGTACATCCGGTACGTACAGGCAATATGACACTGTCCGATGCATGCTCGGCTGCCATCCGCGACTGGTGCTGTCATCCGTCGGATACCTTCTATATAGTAGGTTCCACCATGGGCCCGCATCCTTATCCTGACCTGGTGGCCCGCATGCAGAGCGTGATATCGGAAGAGATCAAGGAGCAGCTCAAGGAGAAGATAGGACGTGACTATCCCGATTATCTGGTAGCATGCATCGGCGGCGGAAGCAACGCAGCAGGAACCATTTACCATTATGTTGACGATGAGCGTGTGCGTATAGTCCTGGCCGAGGCCGGAGGTCACGGTTATGAGACCGATTACACCGCTGCCACGTTCCATCGCGGCACCACCGGTATCCTGCACGGAGCCAAGATGCTGGTCATGCAGGACGGTGACGGTCAGATCCAGGAGGCATTCACCATCAGCGCGGGTCTGGACTATCCCGGCGTAGGCCCCATGCACTGCAACATGTACAAGAAGGGCCGCACACAGGTGCTCAGCATAAATGATGACGAGGCTATCCGCGCAGGATACGAGCTCACCCGCATGGAGGGTATCATCCCCGCCATCGAGTCAGCCCATGCAGTTGCAGCTCTCTCCAAGATGAAGTTCAACCCCGATGATGTGGTTGTGCTTACCGTGAGCGGACGCGGCGACAAAGACATAGAAACATATCTCAACAACAAGGAAAAGGCAGGTGAATATGGCCAGTTTTAACTTTACAACCGTCAGCCGCACCATTCTGGCTGACCTCTACACCCCGGTAGGTGTATATATGCGTCTGCGTGACCTCTATCCGCAGAGCGCCCTGATGGAGAGCTCTGACTACCATGAGCAGAGCAACTCGCGTTCGTTCATCGGAATCAATCCCATTGCCTCTGTTGCCGTAGGTCACGGCGTTGCCACTGTCAGTTTCCCCGACGGCACCTCAATGAAACATGACATCGAGCCCGGATTTGATGTGTCCGATGCCATTCACGCCCTCATTGACCATATCCATGTGGAGGGTGAGAACGCAAATGTGATGGGCCTGTTCGGATACACATCATTCAATGCGGTACGTTACTTTGAGAACATTGCCGTGAAAGATGAGACCCAGGAGCGCAATGACGCACCTGACATGCTTTACATCATGTACAAGGTGGTGATTGCATTTGACCATCACAACAACCGTCTGACCATGGTCACTATCGGTACCGATGCAGACCTGGATGCCATCACGCTCTCCATGAACAAGGCCAATGTCCCCGCATACGGATTCAGCCCGGTGGGTGAGACTACATCGACACTGACCGATGAGGAGCATAAGGAGAACATCCGCCGCGGAATCCAGCACTGCAAGCGCGGTGATGTGTTCCAGATCGTGCTGTCACGCCGTTTCGTGCAGCGATATGAGGGTGATGACTTTAAGCTCTACCGCGCACTGCGCAGCATCAACCCCAGCCCTTACCTGTTCTACTTTGATTTTGGAGGTTTCCGTATATTCGGTTCTTCACCTGAGACCCACTGCCGTATTGAGGACGGCCGCGCTTACATTGACCCGATTGCAGGTACCACACGCCGTACAGGCGATGCCGAGGCTGACCGCCGCGGTGCCGAGTTCCTGCGTAACGACGCCAAGGAGAACGCCGAGCACGTGATGCTGGTGGACCTGGCCCGTAATGACCTGAGCCGTAACTGCCACGGCGTGAAGGTGGATTTCTACAAGGAGCTGCAGTACTACTCACACGTGATACATCTGGTGTCAAGGGTATCGGGCCAGCTGGATAACGGCGCCGATCCCATTCGCGCATTCATCGACACTTTCCCTGCCGGCACACTGAGCGGAGCGCCCAAGGTGCGCGCCATGCAGCTCATATCGGAGTACGAGCCGCACAACCGCGGCGCATACGGCGGCTGCATCGGTATCATCGGTCTTGACGGATCGCTCAACCAGGCCATCACCATACGTACATTCGTGGCACGTGGCGGTGAGCTGTGGTTCCAGGCCGGCGGCGGTATAGTTGCCAAGAGTGATCCTGAGTATGAGCTCCAGGAGGTTAACAACAAGCTCGGTGCCCTGCGCCGTGCCATATTCATGGCCCAAAACATGTAAGAAAGATGAAAACGGTAATCATAGATAACTACGACTCATTCACATATAACCTGAGTCATCTGGTCAAGGAACTCGGTGCCGATGTCACCGTATTGCGTAATGACCGATTCAAGCTGGCCGAACTGGCACGGTTTGATAAGATTATACTGAGCCCCGGACCCGGCATACCCTCTGAGGCCGGCCTGCTGCTGGATGTCATTCTCAAGTACTCGTCAAGCAAGCCCATGCTGGGCGTCTGCCTGGGACATCAGGCCATTGGCGAGGCTTTCGGCGGCACGCTTACCAACCTGTCGGATGTGTTCCACGGCGTGGCAACTCCCTGCCGCATCTCCAAGTCGGATCCCATTTTCAAGGGCCTGCCCGATGAGATCACCGTGGGCCGATACCACTCGTGGGTGGTTGACAAGACCGGATTCCCATCCAGCCTTGAGATAACCGCCCTGAGCGACGAGGGTCAGATCATGGCTCTGCGCCACCGCGACCTGCCCGTTCACGGCATACAGTTCCACCCCGAGAGCGTGCTTACACCCCAGGGCCGCACAATCATCCAAAACTTCCTGAATCTTTAAAACTTAAAACCTTATAACGATGAAAGAGATTTTACAGAAGCTCCTTAACCACGAGTATCTGACCCGTGAGGAGATGAAGACCATCCTTATTGGAATCACACACAGCGAGTATCCGACAGAGCAGATCACAGCCCTGCTCACCGCACTGCAGATGCGTGGCGTTACTGTCGATGAACTGCTGGGCTTCCGTGACGGTATTCTGGAGACTGGCGTTCCTGCCATCCTCAACGCAGACCGTTACATCGACGTTGTAGGTACAGGCGGCGACCGCAAGAACACCTTCAACATCTCAACCACCTCATGCTTTGTGATAGCCGGTGCCGGTTATAAGGTAGCCAAGCACGGTAACTATGCAGCCACCTCAGTGAGTGGCGCCAGCAACGTGATACAGCATCACGGCATCAAGTTCACCAGCGATATTGACCGCCTGAACCGCAGCCTTGACGAGGCCGGAATCGTATATCTGCATGCTCAGCTGTTCGCCAGCGCCATGAAGTTCGTAGGTCCTATCCGCAAGGCCCTGCAGTTCCCCACCATATTCAACCTGCTGGGTCCCATCGTGAACCCCAGTCAGCCCAAGTGCCAGCTTCTGGGTGTAGCCAACCTGGACCAGATGCGTCTGTATCATCAGGTTTATCAGAAGCTGGGTATCGATTACGGTATCGTGAACTCCATTGACGGTTATGACGAGATCTCACTTACCGGTGATTTCAAGGTTACCACCGCCAACTACGAGCGTGTGTTCAGCCCTGCCGACCTGGGATTCAGCGTTGCCAAACCCGAGGAGCTGGTAGGCGGTGCTACCGAGGAGGAGGCTGCCGAGATATTCGACTCAGTGCTTGAGAACCGTGCCCTGCCTGCACAGAAGAACATCGTACTGGCTAATGCCGCATTCGGCATACAGGTGCTTGAGAAAGGCCGGAAGAGCATTGAGGAGTGCATAGAGATTGCCCGTGAGAGCATAGACTCAGGTGCCGCCCTGCGTACCTTCAAGAAGTTTGTGGAACTGAACTCATAATCTGCCATGAAGGATATCCTGCAGGAGATAGTAGAGAACAAGCAGCGTGAGAACGCGCTCCTGAAGGCCGCCAAGCCCTCTATGAAGCAGGCGCTGCTTGCCTCTGAGACCGGCATCATAGCCGAGTTCAAGCGCCGTTCGCCCTCCAAAGGCTGGATAAAGGAGAGTGGTCAGCCCGACATCATTCCGTTGTCCTATCAGAATAACGGAGCCGCCGCCCTGAGCATACTCACTGACGAGCCCTATTTTGGCGGATGTGATGACTTTATCCGTGCTGCCCGTAAGAGCGGTGTGACTCTTCCTATCCTCTACAAGAACTTTGTGATCGATGAGATCCAGCTCTATCAGGCAGTCCTGTGCGGTGCATCGGCAGTACTGCTCATAGCAGCCTGCCTTACCAAGGAACGCTGCAGGGAACTCATGGACAAGGCGCATTCGCTGGGCCTGGAGGTGCTGCTTGAGATGCACTCCGAGCCTGAACTCGAGTATGCTGAACTGGGGCCCGATATGTGCGGTATCAACAACCGCAACCTGGGCTCGTTCGTGACCGATGTGGAGAACTCGTTCCGCCTGGCCTCAAGACTGCCGGCCGATTCCGTGAAGGTAAGCGAGAGCGGCATTTCCAAGCCTGAGACTATCGCAGCCCTGCGTGAGGCCGGATTCCGCGGATTCCTGATAGGTGAAAGCTTTATGAAAACACCCGATCCCGGTCAGGCTCTGGCCGGATTCATAAACAGCCTCAAGTCATGATAATCAAGGTTTGCGGTATGCGTGACGCGGATAATATCCGCGCGGTCGAGTCACTGGGCGTGAACTGGATGGGATTCATATTCTATGGCCCTTCGTCACGTAACGTGGAGACTCTGCCCTCATATCTGCCCGGGGATGCCAAGCGTGTGGGTGTATTCGTGGATGAGGATCCTCTTACGGTGAGCATCCGGGTCAAGCAGTTCGGGCTGGATATCGTTCAGCTGCATGGCGGTGAGGATGTCCGTTACATCGGGCGCATCCGCGCACTCTGTCCCGGCATCACCGTCATCAAGGCGCTCAGTATTGCATCGGCCAAGGACCTGGAGCAGGCATCGGCCTATTTCGGAATGGTCGAATACCTGCTGTTTGACACCAAAGCCAAGCTTGTGGGCGGAAACGGGGTGCAGTTTGACTGGAGCATTCTCAACTCATACCGCGGAACGGTGCCATTCTTACTGAGCGGTGGCATCGGACCTGATGATGCCGGACGTGTCAACGGTTTCAGCCATCCCATGATGGCGGGCATTGACCTGAACAGCCGTTTTGAAAGCAGCCCGGCCCTGAAGGACGTGGAGAGCCTCAAATCATTCTTATCACAGATTAAAAACTTAAACTCATGAACAAGATAAACAAAGTATTTGCAGAGCGTGGAGACCGCAAGCTGCTGAGCCTCTACTTCTGCGCCGGTGCACCGACTCTCGACGGTACCGCACAGGTGATCCTGGCTATGCAGAAACGCGGCATCGACTTTATTGAGGTGGGTGTTCCGTTCAGTGACCCGCTGGCTGACGGTCCTGTCATCCAGACAGCTGCCACCAAGGCCCTTAAGAACGGCATGACCGTGAGCAAACTGTTCAGCCAGCTCAAGGCTGTCAAGGACAAGGTGGAGATTCCCCTCATTCTTATGGGTTATCTCAATCCCATCCTGCATTACGGCATTGAGGAATTCTGCAAGTCCTGCGTGGAGAGCGGTGTGAGCGGCATGATTATTCCGGACCTGCCTTTCAAGGACTATCTGGAGAGTGTCAAGCCCATCGCTGACCGATATGACCTGCGTGTCATCATGCTCATCACTCCCGAGACATCGGCCGAGCGTGTACGCTTTATCGATGAGCACACTGATGGCTTCATTTACATGGTGAGCAGCGCCTCCATCACCGGCGCACAGAACAACTTTGACGATGCCAAGCAGGAGTATTTCCGCCGCATCGACGCCATGAACCTGCGCAACCCGCGTATGGTCGGATTCGGTATCAGCAACGCCCAGACCCTCAAGGCCGCCCAGGACCATGCCGCCGGTGCAATCATCGGCTCCAAGTTCGTCCAGCTCCTGGATGAATCCGCCGGCAATGCCGATGCCGCCCTGGACAACCTCTTCACTGCGCTGAGCTAAAAACTGCAACATTAGGGACGGTTCCTAATGTTACACTTAACTCCCCAAAACAGAGGTCTAAGGGCCTACAGGACTCTCGCACCCACGCGCGACCAGTGGGAGGGGCCCGCGACTAAAAATATCTATTCTGGAACGCTGAACTTGTTCAGTAGTTTCGGAATAGATATTTTTCGTTGTGGGAGGGCGTTGTCCTGTAGACCCTTAGACCTCTGTTTTCTAAAAAAACTATAACATTAGGAACCGTCCCTAATGTTGCAGTTTTACTTCACTTTCCAGACGTCGAGAGTGATGCCGCCGCCAGCACCGCCGAATCCCGGCTGGCACAGGAACAGGCACTCGTTCAGCCAGGCGTACTTGCTGTCCTTGGGGGCCTCGAACTTGGGAGCGCAGCGGAAATACATGCCACCCTGGCCGCCCATCTTGATGATACCGTTGTTGCGTACATGGATGGTTACGCCGTCATCGGTACGGATGCAGTAGATGGCCTCGACCTCGTTGCGGCCGTCAACGGCAAGCTGGTAGTCGGCGCCGCCGGGCAGAACCTCACCCTTGATGTTCGGGCCCTCGAATGTGCCGCCGGTGATAGGTATGATGGTACGGGTACCCTTGCCGTTATCGCCAGATGAATAGGCCTGGCCCAGGGTAACGTTGAGACGTACTACATATTCAAGTTCAGGAGCCTTAGGCTCACCGTTCTGCTGCTGGGGTGCTCCGAAACCGAACTGTGCGTTTGCATTCACTGTAAAGAGCGCCATTACGGCTGCTGCTAAAAGGATTTTTTTCATAATTGTAGTTGTTTGTAAGTATTTGTGATTAGGCTTAGCGTAAAACGAAGCGAAAGTTAGCCATTTAATCCCGAATAACTGAGTTCTTTGATTATTTTTGTGTCCACATAACGGAATTATGAGGGCTGATAGAAATAAGGCATTCTTTATTACGGTGACTCTGGTTGCAGCCACTCTTCTGTTGTTTTTCCTGAATATATGTCTGGGTACTGTCCATATCCCGTTTAAGGATGTGATTGCATCCCTTACAGGTACGGGAGCGAGCCGTGAGAGTTGGGATTTCATAATAAGGGAGTCGCGTCTGCCATCGGCCATCACGGCACTGCTGGCGGGAGCGTCACTGGCTGCATCGGGCCTTATGCTCCAGACCGCATTCCGCAATCCTCTGGCCGGTCCTGACATACTTGGCATAAACGGCGGTGCAGGTCTGGGCGTGGCGCTGGTCATGCTGCTGTTCGGCGGTAACCTGACTATGGGCAACCTTACTCTTGGCGGCTCCCTGTCAGTCATAGTGGGCGCTTTTGCAGGTGCGCTGGCCGTCACGGCCCTGGTGCTCGTGCTTTCATCCAAGCTCAAGAATCCGGTCATGCTGCTCATTGTGGGTATCATGGTCAGCTATCTGGCATCGGCCATGATATCACTGCTCAACTTTTTCTCTACGGCCGAGGGCGTGCACTCGTACACCATGTGGGGTATGGGTAACTTTGGCGGAGTGTCACTGGGACAGCTGCCGCTTTACTGCATAGTATCAGCTGTGGGACTGTTCATCGCGGTATCTCTCATAAAACCGCTCAACGCGCTGCTTTTGGGCGACATGTATGCCGAGAACCTGGGCATCAACATAATCAGGACACGTAACTGGCTGCTGCTCTCCACGAGCCTGCTGGTTGCCATCATAACCGCGTTCTGCGGTCCTGTGTCGTTTATAGGACTGGCTGTGCCGCATATAGGGCGTATGATACTGCGTTCCAGCGACCATCGCAGCCTCATGCCGGTCACGATACTGTGCGGCGCGGTGATAGCGCTGCTCTGCAACGTGCTCAGCTCCATCCCCGGCGACCGCGGACTTATTCCGCTCAACGCCATCACACCGGCCATAGGTGCTCCGGTGATCCTCTATGTATTACTGAACCAACGACATAATCACTGATCATTATGAGAAAATCCGCAATGATGCTGGCCGTCATGCTTACGGCTTTTACGGGCTCCGCATTTGCCCAGAGAATGGCAAGAGAAAGTTTCCCCGAGGGTTCTTACTCTCCGGTTACCAACATAAACCGCAACTCTTATCCCCGTGTTTTGGCCGATAACAGCGTGATGTTCCGTGTCCAGGCTCCCCAGGCCCAGAACGTACAGATTGACCTGGGCGGTACCAAATATGACATGACCAAGGGTGAGAATGGCGCCTGGACGGTTACGACCAAGCCGCAGGTGCCGGGATTCCACTACTATAACCTTTTCATTGACAATGTATCGGTGGCCGATCCCGCCAGCCAGAGTTTTTACGGATGCAGCCGATGGTCAAGCGCCATAGAGATACCCGAGTCAGGAATGGATGACTTTGAGGTAAAGGATGTACCGCACGGTGAGGTCAATACCGTTTACTACTACTCCAAGGTGGAGGAGGCGTGGCGTCCGCTCATGGTATACACTCCGGCCGGTTATAATGAAGGCAAGAAGGATTACCCCGTAGTATATATCCAGCACGGAGGCGGTGAGGACCATCGCGGATGGATGGAGCAGGGACGTACGGCACAGATCATGGATAACCTGATCGCTGCCGGAAAGGCAGTGCCCATGATTATAGTAAGTTCTAATAGCAATGTGCAGTCACGTAACGGCGGCATGGGCGGCGGTTACAGCTGGCAGGGCATGCAGACTTTCCGCTCTGAGCTGATTGACAATGTGATCCCGTTCGTTGAAAAGACCTACCGCGTTAAGAAAGACCGCAAGAGCCGCGCCATGTGCGGACTCTCCATGGGTGGCGGACAGTCCTTCTATATCGGCCTGCGTGACCCGGAGGTGTTCGCCAACGTGGGCGTATTCTCAACCGGCATGTTCGGCGGCATATCGGGTGCATCGAACTTTGACCTTGAGGCCGAGTGCCCGGGTATGATGACCGATACCAAGAACTTCAACAAGCAGTTCGATGTGTTTTTCCTGAGCTGCGGCGAGCAGGATCCGCGCATAGAATACACCCGCACGATTGTTCAGAAGATGCGTGACGGCGGCGTGGAGGTCAAGTTCAACTCCTATCCCGGCGACCACGAGTGGCAGGTTTGGCGCAAGTCACTGCATGAATTCGCTCAATATCTGTTTAAATAAAATATGATAGGGATTCTGACAGATTCGCTGCGCACCGCAATCCTTGTAACAGGACTGGTGGTGATCATGATGATGCTCATTGAGGTTTTCAATGTGCGTTCCAGTGGCCGTATGTTCAGCGGACTCAAGAACCACCGCGTGGGGCAGGTCCTGCTGTCGGCTGCATTGGGTGCCGTACCCGGTTGCATGGGCGGATTCGCGTCAGTATCTCTCTATACCCACGGACTTATAAGCTTTGGAGCGCTCATAGCCATGATGATTGCATCGTCGGGCGATGAGGCTTTTGTCATGCTGGCCATGTTCCCCGGCCAGTCAGCCTGGATATTCCTGGCCCTATTCGTGATTGCGGTGGCGGTGGGCCTGCTTGTGGACCTGTTCCACAGCAAGTTCGACGGCTGCCACTCCATGAATGTGCATGACGAGGACCGCCAGCCGCAGCATGAGCATCATCACAGCCGTCATTTCGGGCTTAAACGCATTCTCATGTTCCTGGGCGTGATAGCCTTTATAGGCGCATTGCTGGCAGGCTGGCTTGAGGCCGATGAAACCGGGACCGATGAGTCCGTAACGGGATTCAACCTGCTCTCCGAGGAGTGGATGTACTGGCTGTTCGCAGCTCTGAGCCTGGCCGTGCTTGGCATGCTCCTGTTTGCAGGTGACCATTTTGTGGAGGAGCACCTGTGGGAGCATATAGTATGTCACCATCTGCCTGCAATATTCCTCTGGACGCTTGGCACGATTGTGGTGATAGGCCTGCTCATGTCATATTTTGACATAGCCTCATGGATCAGTGACAACACACTGCTCATGATCCTGCTTGCGGCCGCCATCGGCATAATACCCGAATCCGGGCCGCATCTCATATTCGTATCGCTTTATGCTGCAGGCGTAGTCCCACTGCCTGTGCTGATGGCCAGCTGCATCAGCCAGGACGGTCACGCATCGCTTCCGCTCCTGGCTGAGAGCCGTGGCGCATTCCTCAAGGCCAAACTGATAAACGTAGTGGTGGCCGTGGTAGTAGGCCTAATCCAGAGTTACATATATGTATGACGTCTTGCTGTGGTCATACTTGAGGCGGAAACCTACTTGTACGCCCATAATCGGTGTGTCATAACTTCTGGTGCTCCTGAGTTTGGGATGATCGTCCCTGCCTCCGTTTCCGGTGAAAATCAGGTCATCGTCATATCTCGGTATGAGTTCTACATCGGCCCAGTTCCAGTAGCAGTCTTCGGGAGTGGTGGTGACAGAGAGCTCGAGTCCCATGCCATATGCTACCGTACCACCATCTTCGGGCGTAATCCGGAAAGAAGTAGGCCTCTGGTCAACTACGTATACCTCAAGAGGCGCACTCACGGAATAGTTGTTCCTTACACGCAGACGGATATTATAGGTCTTGCCAGGTTTGGAATCGAAATTGTATAGTTTGTGGCTATCCTTATCATAATAGAAATCTGCGTCAGTATCGGTCGTGGGTTCCAGCTCCAGGGCGTCCCAGTGCCAGGCGAGATTGGTGGGTGTATATGAACTTACACTCAGAGGCAATGCATCAAACCTGTTCATTACCAACCTTGTAGGCTCAAGAGAGAATGATGTGTAATCCCATCCGGGACCGGTGGCAATCTGATATGTCGTTTTCAAGTCAGTCCCTTCATATGCGAACTTTACGAATACGGTGCTGTTGTCCGATGACTTGATGGCTGTAAGGGTTCGTGTGGCGGCATCCCAACTGAAATATCCTTCATCGGAATCAACGAAGCTGTAACTCTTGCTCTGGCTGACCAGCTCGACTTTTGTATTGTCAAACTCGGCTCCGTCTGTCCAGTCAAAATCAATGGCTACGGATTTACCCACCTGAACCCAGTTGGTGCTATTAGTGACTCTGAAGTAATCCAGCGTTGGGAAGTATTCATTGACAATGGCGTTACCGTAAATTATATATTCGCCGTCTGGAACGTAGCCATTAGCCTCGCTGTCCCAGACTTCGGCGTCGAAAGCAAAAGCGAACAGGAACTGGTATTGTCCTGAATAGGATTTGGTATTCCTATGCTTAAGCCAGATATGGCTGCGTCCGTCTAGCTTTATATTACCTCCGCTACCCATATGCAGTGATATCTGCTTTCCGGTCCTCATAGTAGAGAACTTGGCCGATGACCATGAATATTTCCTGCAGAAATTCTGATCGATCGTGGTAAGCTGGTTGTCAATATCCACAGGAAGTTCAAACGTTCCCCATCCCACAGTGCTCAGCTCCGGATCTTCATCCATCAGGTTTACTTTGATGGCTTTTTGGGTTCGGTCAATGTTACTTAGTCCTATATGCCATTGTGATTCCTCTTGGGAAAGAGTGAATGTCTGGGCTTCACCGCCAGCGGGTATGACCGCATAGGTGTTGTCTTTGAGGTCTTGGGCTTTTTTGATTAGTCCTTCAATGATTGAGTCGACTGTTTCATCGTCCGCTTGGTTGCATGAAACAAATAACCCCACTGACATGGTCAGTATGGGCAATAAATACCTGAGTTTCATAATAACAGCAAATTAGGTTGTCCTTTTTATTTTATGCAAATATGCTAAAAAATATTAAAACAACAATTGTACTGTTATTTTTTTAAAGGTATTCAGGTCGTTATTCGTCGCGGTATTG
>JBGURN010000206.1:0-13242 GCA_045131955.1 Bacteroidaceae bacterium | reverse complement strand
AACCTGATTATTATTCTGGTTCTGATTATTATTCTGCTGGTTATTATTCAGCTGAACAGTGGTTATATTTTTAAAACCGATAAACATAAACTGTGGTTTCTGTCTTAATTCTGGTGCAAAGATAAGTACAATTTTGATACGTTGTTCTCAAAACACCAAAAATTATTTCGTTTTTCTACTAAAAAGCATGAATTTCAAACAAAATGTTAAGCAGACTAACAATTCCATGACATTTTATCATTTATAAAAATCCATACATATATTTAGCAAACTCACTTATAATCACTTGATTGCCGCTGCAACAAAATGAAGGAACAGCGGATGCGGATTCTCAGGGGTACTCTTATACTCAGGATGGAACTGGACACCTATAAAGAAAGGATGTGACGGCAGCTCCACGATCTCGGCAAGACCTGTATCGGGGTTATGGCCCGATATCACCATACCCGCTTTTGTAAACTGCTCGGTATAGGCGGCGTTGAACTCGTAACGGTGACGGTGACGTTCTGATATCTTCTTCTTTCCGTAGATGGAGTATGCCAGGGTTCCCTGGGTGATTTCACAGTCATATGCTCCAAGTCTCATGGTACCGCCTTTCATGGTTGTCTTTTTCTGCTCCTCCATCATATCAATCACCTTATGTTCAGCCTCAGGATTGACCTCGGCCGATATGGCACCCTTGAGTCCCAGTACGTCGCGGGCAAACTCTACCACGCACATCTGCATACCCAGGCAAATACCAAAGAACGGAACTCCTTTCTCACGGGCATACTTGACGGCCAGGATCTTACCCTCAAGGCCACGCTCACCGAATCCCGGAGCTACCAGTATGCCGTTCATGCCTTTCAGCTTTTCGGCCACATTGGCAGCTGTTATATCCTCGCTCTGGATTGAGTGAACCTTAACCTTGCAGAGGTTGGCGGCACCCGCATGAACAAGAGCCTCAAGAATGGACTTATAGGCATCCTGCAGCGAGACGTACTTACCCACCAGGGCTATATCGACCTCACGCTCAGGCTTGCGCAGCCTGTCCAGGAAACTCTTGAGTCCGGAGAGCTCGGGCTGGTTGAAATTCTCTATACGGAGCTTGCGTACCACAAGCTCGTCAAGGTGTTCTTCATGCATGTTCAGAGGTACCTGATAGATGCTCCAGGCGTCGATGCTCTGGATTACGTGACCCGGCTTTACATTACAGAACAGGGCCACCTTGCGGCGGAGCTCGTCGGAGAGCGGATGTTCCGTACGGCAGATAATGACATCGGGCTGTACGCCGGCCTGCTGCAGCATCTGGACCGAGTGCTGAGTAGGTTTGGTCTTGAGTTCCTTGGCGGCACTCAGATAAGGTACCAGAGTCAGATGGATTGACATGCAGGTGTCATCGGGAAGCTCCCACTGCAACTGACGCACGGCCTCGATAAACGGCAGCGACTCCATATCGCCCACTGTTCCGCCTATCTCGGTCAGCACTACGTCATACTCACCGGTCTGACCAAGCAGTAGCATACGGCGCTTGATCTCATCGGTGATATGAGGGACAATCTGGACGGTTTTGCCCAGATATGCGCCCTCACGTTCACGGTTAATCACGGTATTGTAAATCTTTCCGGTAGTAACATTATTCGCTTTCGATGTATATACACCCAGGAAACGTTCGTAATGTCCAAGGTCCAGGTCGGTCTCGGCTCCGTCCTCGGTAACGTAGCACTCGCCGTGTTCATACGGGTTGAGTGTTCCGGGATCGATGTTTATGTACGGGTCGAACTTCTGGATTGTGACCCTCAGCCCCCTGGCCTTGAGCAGTTTTGCAAGTGATGCGGCAATGATACCCTTGCCCAGTGATGAAACCACTCCGCCGGTAATGAAAATGTACTTAGTTTCCATAGTTGTATGTTTGCTATTCAAAATCATCAAAAAAAAAGGCCGGTTTTAAAAAAACCAGCCTTATATCTAAAACCAAATGTTATCTCTATCAGCACGTCCGACTGGTAAAACAGCAAGAGATAACCGGAACCTCATTATTATTGTTCTGGTTATCATTAACCTGATTATTATTCAGGCCTGACGCTATGTAATTGCTCTTACTGAACATAGTCTTATGTTGACGCTGCAAAGGTAGTCCTATAATTTCAAATAGCAAGCAAAAACCGAGAAAAAATTATAAAATGACAGAAATACATCGGAATACCTTACTATATGTCATCCTATTTGACAGTTATTACCATGCGGGCTTTCTCTCGACCCGGTATTATCTTCATAACAAGCGTTCCGGTAGCCCTGGTCCCCTCACCGAGCAGTGTAAGCTCTGCGGTAACCGTAGGCTCCGGGGCCGATGCAGTGGAGATAACATCCTTCTCAGTGAGCTGACCGGACCAGAGTACCGGACCATATGAGTGGCTCAGAGTCCATGTACCGGCATCAACGTCATCGAAAGCATATTCCTTTGCACCCTCCTTGAGCATGATGTATTTGGTATCGGCCGTCTGACGATAACCGGCATTTCCGCCGCCTCCGCGCTTGGCCAGCTGAATCTCAGCTCCCAGTCCAATGGTCTCAAGAGGATTCTCCCTGTAGGCGGGCAGACCGCTGGTGAACGCCTCCACCTCAAAATAGTATTCAGGGCTGGTGTTTAGGCTGTGCATATAGAGCTGGTTCTTTCCGTATACGACATAGCTGTTGTAGAGTTTCTTCTTCTCAATACCGTAACGTACCACATAACCGTCGGCTCCTGCCACAGGCTCCCATATCACATTAGCTTCACGACGGTCCTCGGGGTTGCGGACCGCCATAAACTTCTTGACTTTCTGTGTTTTCATATCAGGTGTGGTACCGAACACACGCAGATCCTTGATGGAGAACTTTGCGCCGTCATAGGTAGCTACGTTAACCACCTTCACGTATCTTGCCTGTACGGGATTTTCAAGCTCAATATAATCATGCTTGAGCTCCATCCTGTTCTCAGGTTTGCTTATGATACATGTCCAATTGGAATTGTCATCCGATACGAACACCTCATAGCACTGGTACAGTTGTTCAGTCTGTGCCTGCTGTCTGGCACCGCCCATACCGCCGAATCCGCCCATTCCGCCGGCTCGCTGAGCACCTATATGATCCCAGTTGAGCTGTATGGCATGTATGGTAGCCTTGCCGCCAAGGTCCACGGTAAAGAACTCACCGGGATCACCTGTAGCAGCTACCCAGCAGGTCTTGAAATCCTCATCAAGAGCCTGCGCAGGAGCATAATTCTCAAATGTGGATGAGACTATGGCCTTCTTTCCTACAGAAAGGAGCTTCCAGTCCACGTAGTTGTCCACACCTCCCACCTTGCGTTCATCGGGATAATACTGAGGATAGTCGCCGTAGGCGGTATTGGAGTACATCACGCCCTGCTTGTCAACAGCCGTGGGATAGATGGCCAGCTCTGAGCCGCGACCGCCCTCACCGTACTGTGCGGGAATCATGCAGATGGTCCACAGGTTACCCTTCTTGTCATGGAATGTGCTTCCGTGTCCGGCACCTACCTGGAAACCGCTCGTCTTGAATGTAAGCGGGTTGTGCTCGCTGTAGGTAAACGGACCCATGGGGCTGTCAGACACATAGATACCGTGTGAGTATGATATGAACTCAAGACCTATGGCTGCATACTGCAGATAATACTTGCCGTTATGTTTTATCATGTACGGACCCTCAATCCAGGGCAGTTCCTCGGGACCGTAGTCACGGCGTCCGTTGAATATGGAGTATATCACATCCTCGGGCTTGCGCACCTCGAATCCGTGGTTCTTTATATCGCTCCAGAACAGGGGAACGGGCTCGCCCTTCTCCTTGAATGTCTCCTTGTCAAGCTCCACTACCTGGAACGGCATAATCTGCGACCATCCAAAATACATATACAGGCGGCCGTCATCATCGACAAACATATTGGCGTCACCATATCGGTCGCTCGAGAGTTCACCTATCTTCTCCCACTCTCCCTTACGCGGGTCGATGGCACGATATACGTTACGGTTGTTCATGGAACAGCCAATCAGTTTTCCGTCCATCTCCACGACCGATACCACTCCTGCGGGGTATCCGGGAGCATCGACATAGGTCCAGTTACGGAAATCGGGCGAATACCAATAGCCGCGTCTGTGTGACACGAACAGGAAATAGTCATCCTCAAAGATGATAACCACAGGCTCACCGCCGCGGACGGCGCGTTCATTACCTACCACAACGTCAAGGGGATTGGCGAAAGTGTGACGTGACTGGGCCTTCAGGGCCGATGCCGATGCCATGAGAGCGGCACACAGCAATGCATTGCGGAAAAGATGTCTCATATAGTCAGTAATTAGGAAAGTCCTCAAATTGGTTAGTAGGGTCTGATGCAAATATAGGAAACAAATATTTATATTTGCAAGACAATAGAACCGGAAATAAAACCAATAGTTTTAACCGATATGAAAGAAACCAGTAATTTTTGGGGATTGTTGGCACTAGGTGTCTGCATAATCCTGTCAGTAAACAAGTTCACCGACACAAAACGTGTCGTTAACGTAAAGGGTCTGGCCACTCAGGAAGTTCCGGCCGACCATGTGATCTGGCCTCTCGTTATCCAGGATGTGGACAACGATCTGGTAGCTCTCTATTCAAAGATGGACAAGAATGCCAAGGAGATTGTAAAGTTCCTCAAGGCCGGAGGCATAGAGGACAGCGAGATCAGCACCACAGCTCCTACCGTATACGACCGTACCGCAAACCGCTACTCAAACGAGTATATAGCAAACCGTTACCAGATGCAGCAGGTAGTGACCGTAAGCTCAGGTAATGTCGATAAGGTTAGAGAACTCATACTCAAGCAGGGTGACCTCATCAAGAAAGGAATAGCCCTGAACGGAAACGACTACGAGCATCAGATCCAGTATGACTTTAATGGCCTGAATGAGCTCAAGCCTCAGATGGTTGAGGTAGCCACCCGCAACGCCCGTGAGGTGGCACAGAAGTTCGCCGATGATTCAGGCTCCAAGCTCGGCAAGATCCAGACTGCCTCACAGGGCCAGTTCTCCATCTATGACCGCGACTCCAACACCCCCTGGATCAAGAACGTAAGAGTCGTTACTACAGTAACCTACTACCTCAAGTAATGGATCAGATAAGGAAATACTTTCCGGAACTTACTGACATCCAGCTGTCCCAGTTCGGGCAGCTGGGTGCCTTGTATACGGACTGGAACAGCAAGATAAACGTGATATCCCGTAAGGACATAGACAACCTCTACGAGCATCACGTACTACACTCTCTGGCCATAGCCAAGATCATAAGGTTCGCAGCCGGCACCAGAATTGCCGATATAGGCACCGGCGGTGGTTTTCCCGGCATTCCCATGGCCATCATGTTCCCCGAGTGCAGTTTCACCCTCATAGACAGCATAGGCAAGAAGGTACGTGTAGCCCAGGATGTGGCTCAGCAGATAGGCCTCAAGAATGTGGTCTGCCGTCATGAACGTGCCGAGGAGGAGAAAGACAAGTTCGAGTTCATACTCTCCCGCGGAGTTATGCCCCTGCCCGACCTCTGTGCCATAGCCAGCCGTCTCATCGACCACAAACAGCAGCGTAACGCCTATCCCAACGGCGTAATCTGCCTCAAGGGAGGTGACCTGGGCAGCGAGACCGCCAAGTTCCGTAAGGTGACCGAGATCACTGATATAAACCGATACTTTGAAGGCGAGTTCTTCAAGGATAAGAAAACGGTATACGTTCAGATATGATGGAGGTCAAGTGTCTGGAGTTCAACTTCCTCCCTGTCAACACCTATGTCATATGGGATGAGACATGTGAGGCTGCAGTGATTGACCCCGGTTGCTTTTATCCCGGTGAGAATGAGCAACTCGCGTCATTCATCAGCAGCAAAGGCCTGACTGTCAGGTTACTTCTAAACACCCACCTTCATTTTGACCACGTATTCGGAAACAATTATGTAGAACAGACCTACGGAGTAAAGGCCCGGGCCAACGATCAGGATATGCCCTGGATCCGCAGCATCGGCGCAAGACTCTCCGTTTTCGGGATAGAATACAAGGGGCAGGTGAACCCCATCCTGCCGGAGAACATACTCCACGAGGGTGACACCGTAACCTTTGGCAACACCACGCTCCATGTACTCCAAGTGCCCGGCCATTCACCCGGAAGCGTGGTATTCTGGAACAAAGAGCAGAAAGCCGTCTTTACAGGCGATGTAATCTTTCAGGGCAGCTACGGGCGCACCGACTTCCCTGACGGCAACCATGAGGCACTTATGACAGGTATCAGGACCAAGATTCTTACCATGCCGTCTGATACCGTCCTCTACACCGGTCACGGACCGGCCACCACAGTAGGCATGGAAAAACGCTTTTACTGACACACCACATAATCACTGCAAATGAAAGTCATGAAAACTACCCTAACCGCACTGTTCGTAATGTTCTGTCTGACATCACAGGCCCAGGAGGAACTGAACTCCGCCATGATATTCGAGACTTACGAATGGGATTTCGGACAGATTGAGGAGGCAGACGGCCCTGTCCAGCATACCTTCCGTTTTGCGAACGTATCAAACAACCCCATACAGATTGACAACATAGCAACCAGTTGCGGCTGTACCACCGTACTCTACTCCACAGAGCCTGTAGCCGGCGGCCAGATGGGTGAGGTCACTGTCGCATTCGACCCGTCCCGTACCGAAGGCAAGGTGCTCCGCGAGGTCGAGATATTCACCAAGGACCGTCGCAATTACGCCAGCCTTATGATTGCTGCCGATGTCACCCCCATCCCCATGGGACTGGAGCAGATATATCCTCACCTCCTGTCGGGAAACATAAAGACCAACACCAAGACCTGCAACTTTGGATATATTGAGCAGGGCGAGACAGTAACCAAGATTGTAAGGATTGCCAATGTGGGCAACAAAAGTTCCAGGATATCGGTCGTAACGACCGGTAACCGCTACGGCATGAGCGTGGAATGCCCCGAGAGCATAGCTCCCCAGGAGGTTGCCAACCTCAAGATCACCTACCGTATCCCCAAAGGCAGGAACTACTACGGAATGACCAGAGACACCCTCTGGCTGGTAGCCGACGGAGTCAAGGGCACCCTCCCCCTTGCCATCAGCGCCAAGCGCGTGGAGAAGGTCTCCAACGATGAGAACGCGCCCAAGCCGGTCATGAGGATAGAACCCTCGTATGTGGATTTCGGCAATAAGGAGGCCGGCAAGATACACAAGAAGACCATCACAATTGAGAACACCGGTAACGCCGACCTCATATTCCGCAATGTTGAGACCCTCTACGGCACCGCCGTCAGCATAGAGAGCGGCCAGACCATCAAACCCGGCGTCTCACTCAAGGTTACTGTAGCTATCACCGCCCCCTCCACACCGGGAGAGACAGCAATTGGCTCCATCTATCTTACAACAAATGACCCCAAGCGTCTGTTCAGGGAACTGAGACTGGAAGTAAAAGCCAAAAACTAACACATTAGGGACGGTTCCTAATGTTGCAGTTTTCCCGGAAAACTAACACATTAGGGACGGTTCCTAATGTATCAGTTTGAGCTGGTGTTGATTTCCTGGCGGTAGGTGCGGCGGGGAGTTTCGTCGACGGGTGTTTCATCATGGGCTTTGAAGTCCTCCCAGTAGGCTATCTTGTCCAGGTAGAACTTACGGACATCCTCCCAGCGGTAATAGGGTTTGAATTCCCTACCCTTGTCATCCTTGTAGAAAGGAACAGTCTCAGGCAGTGTGGCCTCAACCTCGTTCATTAGGAACTTCACAATGACCGTGCCTTTCCTGTCGCGGAAGAAAATCCACTGCACGTTACCTCCCATACATGCCAGGTCGTAAGCCACCCAGTGGTCGGCCACGCTCTCCAGGTCATCGGTACTGAAACCGGAACCGTTCAGGTCCAGAAGCGAGAAGAATGACATAAGAGTTACCTCATGACCGTAACGCAGCATTACGCTCACGCCGTTGCCGGCCAGAGCCTCATCGGCAAAATCGATGAAATTCTGCAGGGTGACGCAGTGTCCGTAAGGAATCACATTGTCAGTGAGAGGTGAATAACCGGCCTGCGAATACCAACGCATGTTGTTCATAAGGAACAGGTCATACCACTCGTCATAAGTGAACACGTCATTGAGGTCGACGCCGGGATCCGAGCCCTGAACGTATGAAGCCACATCATACAGCGATGTATAGAGACTGCCGCTCTGGTCACGTCCCTGTCCCTGATAGTCGGTTATGAATCCGGTATCCTTGAACAGAGCCTTCATAAGGCGCTCCGGATGTGTATGACGCTGGTTAAACTCCTGCACAGCTGCGTTGATCTTACGTTTATGGGCCGATACAGCCTTATCCTCAGTATACATCCACGGCTCATCATGATTGCTGGAGTCATAGTCAAACTTTATTTTGGGACGCATACGCAGTATCTGCATCAAGGCTGAATACTCACTCACAAGCACACGATGCGATGTGGTGGACCTGGCCATTATTATCTTGTCATTAGTAAAAAGCTCGGGATAGTTCTCAACCATACGGCGGGCTATGTCACGATGCTGCTGCATGCCTTTGGGAGTAAGGTCACCGGCACGCTGATCGGCCTCAGCACGGATAATCTCCAGTCGGCGCAGAACATCCTTTCCGAAATCGGTCAGCATATCGGCATCGGCCGCCTCCTTAAGGTAGTTGTAAGGACGGTCATAATTGGATGCGTTGTCCAGGAAACGTGAGCCGTGACGGCCGAAATGGGTCAGATATACCGGCTTAAAGCCCTTGGGAGCAGAAGTAAGAGGCTCTGTAGGTGCCTCATACGCATATACTGAACCTGCAAATTTTTTCAGGTTTTCAGCATTCATCTGGTCCTTCTTAATCACCTTGGCATCCAGTCCCAATACGACGACCGATGCCATCAAGACAGCAATCAGTTTTCTCATAAGTGGCAGTATTTGCTCGTAAAGATAATTATTTGTTTATTTTTGCATACGGTAACGACTAACTAAATCAAATATGCTGACTGAGAATATCGCTATAACCAGAATCCTGATTAGTGCTCTGCTCGGATGCCTTATAGGAGTGGAACGATACATCCACAAGCATCCTGCCGGCGTGAGGACATTCATGCTCATATGCATGGCATCGACACTGGCCACGCTGGCCTCAATCTGGATTTGCCAGACCAACCTCAACCTCATAAACGGAGACCCCGGCCGTATAGCAGCCCAGGTGGTTACGGGCATCGGCTTTATAGGTGCCGGTCTGATAATCAAGAACAAATATGACGTATCGGGCCTGACCACGGCCGCCAGCATATTTGCTACCAGTATCATAGGTATAGCCGTAGGAGTAGGCCTGATAAAGGTCTCAATACTTGTAACCGTCATTGTCATACTGGTTTTGGCATCGTCATTCCTTTTCCATGAGAACAACTCCCGCCAGCTTGCCATGGAGCAGGAGGAGAAGGATAAGAAAGAACAACAGGAAAACAAACAATAACCTTTATTTATGTGTAAGAAATTATTGCTTTTAGCGGTAACAGTCCTTATGACGTTGCCGCTCAGGTCTCAGACGCCTGATCCCAACTTTTTCATTTATCTCTGTTTCGGACAGTCCAATATGGAGGCCGGAGCCACTCCCGCCGATCAGGACAAGGATTGGAACGACCCAAGATTCCAGTTTGTATCGGCTGTGGATATGCCCCGATACAACCGCGTAAAGGGCGAATGGTATACCGCCACACCCCCTATCTGCCGTCAGAGCAACAACATGGGCCCGGTCGATTTCTTTGGCCGCAAGATGATTGAGGAGCTCCCAGAGCAGTACCGTGTAGGTGTAATCAACGTATCAGTAGCCGGCGCCAAGCTGGAACTCTGGGACAAGGACGCCTGCGAGGAATACCTTGCCATGGAGGCTGCAGACCAGAGCCGTGCATGGCTTGTAAATATGGCCAAGGAGTATGATATGAACTGCTACCAGCGTATTGTCGATATGGCCAAGATCGCTCAGAAGAGCGGTGTCATAAAGGGTATGCTGGTTCATCAGGGAGAATCCAACCCCGATGATGACCAGTGGTGCGCACGCCTCAAGAAGATACATGACGACCTCTGCCATGACCTGGGTCTTAACCCCGATGAGATACCTCTGCTGGCCGGCGAGCTCAAGCAGGCCGAGCAGGGCGGTGTATGCGCCGCATTCAATGAGGTAGTCCTGGCCAACCTGCCCAAGGTTATGAAAAACGGATACGTAATCTCATCACTGGGATGCGAGAGCACCGGTGACCAGTTCCACTTCAGCACCGAGGGTATGCGCCTTATGGGTTACCGCATGGCTGAGAAGATGCTCCAGCTGCAGGGATTCAAGCCCGTCCAGGAGCGTGAGGTTACCCTGAACCTCAAGAAGAAGGGCCTGGGAATCGAGGTAAGCCCCACTCTCTCAGGTATATTCTTTGAGGATATCAACCAGTCACTTGACGGCGGTATCTGCGCACAGCTTATCCAGAACCACTCATTCCAGGCATACAAGGTGCCCGATGGCCCCGAGAAAGAGTTCTCGCAGTCCGATACAGTATTCTTTGGCTGGACAGTACTCAAGGGCGAAGGTGCGGTAGGTCAGGCTCACGCAGTATCAGACAAACCGCTTGTAAAGGATATGCCCCGCTACTATGACTACGACCCCAACGACAAGTATGACGATGAGCTGCGTTACCTGCAGTACAGCGTACGTTTTGACATTGAGGATGCAGGCCAGGGATTCGGTATTGCAGCCAACGGCTACGGAACCGCTCCTTACGGTAACGAGCGTCAGGGCAACTACTACTCAAACAACACCCAGAAGGCCTCTATCCCCGCCGTTCAGGGAGTAAGCTATGACCTGACCCTCTATCTGGCAGGACAGTCATATCCCGGCACAATCAAGGTTTATCTTGAGGATGCAAACGGCCAGGCCAACTCAAACGTGATAACAATCAGCGGTCTTAAGAATGACTGGCAGAAATACACAGGCCAGCTCAAGGCAGAGCGCTCTGTAGACAGCCGCCTTTCAATCATGGCTGACCAGGCCGGTACATTCTGGCTGGACTTTGTAACCCTGCTTCCTGAGGCCTCACAGCTGTGGGAGGATGGCAAATACGGTCCCTTCCGCAAGGATATGATGCAGGCTCTGGCCGATCTCCATCCCACATTCATGCGATTCCCCGGCGGATGCGCCAGCGAGGGTCCCAACTACTTTGGACAGCCCTTCTGGAAGAACTCCATCGGCCCTGAGGAGGAGCGTATAGGTTTCCGTAACCACTGGGGTTACTGGACATCGCAGTACGTAGGATTCTACGAGTATCTGCTTATGGCAGAGTCACTTGGAGCGACTCCCCTGCCCGTCCTGAACAATGGCGTGACCTGCCAGTTTGCAAGACATGCCTATGTAGCACCCCTTGAGACCGAGGCTGACCGCAAGCGTTTCCATGACATATTCGTATGTGACGCCCTTGATTTCATTGAGTTCTGCAACGGCGGCACCGATACCAAATGGGGTAAGATGCGTGCCGATATGGGACACCCCGAACCTTTCAACCTCAAGTACCTGGGTATAGGTAACGAGAACCAGGGCGCTGAGTTCTGGGAACGTTTTGACATCATATATAAAGAGGTGCAGGCCAAATATCCCGATATCATCATAGTATCGACCGCCGGTTCTGCTGCTGATGGCCGCGAGTTCAACGCCAACATGCATGAGATCGATGAGAAGTATCAGAACACCGTAGTTGACGAGCACTACTACCGTAACAACCAGTGGTTCTACACCAACGGTGACCGCTACAATGCCGATAAGGTCCGCGGTGCCGATGGCCTGACCTATGACCGTGAGCGTCCCACCCGCGTATTCGTAGGTGAGTTCGCCAACAACAACAGCAACAACGACTATGCATCGGCCATGGCCGAGGCAGCCTACTGGACCAGCCTGGAGCGCAACTCCGATATGGTTGTAATGGCAGCCTACGCACCGTTGTTCTGCAAGAAAGGATTCAACAAGTGGAACTCCAACCTGATATGGTTCGATAACCGCGGTCTGTGGCGTACCACCAACTACTACTATCAGAAGCTGTTCTCAGAGGCCGGAAACCGTGCTTTCCAGATGACCGATGTCATGAACGGAGCGGAGGCCGACAAGAGCATCTACACCTCACCCACCGTTGACACCAAGACCGGTGAGATTTACATCAAGTTCGTAAACTCCGAGGCTGTTGACAAGCAGCTCACCGTCAACATGGGTAAGGGCCAGAAGCGCAAGAAATACACCGCAACCGTAGAGTTCATCTCATCACATGACACCAGCATCAAGAACCAGGGTGACCAGAACACCTACGCAGGTGCTCAGCCCCAGGCACAGGCACTGGGTCCTGCCGGACGTCCCGGACCTTTCGGAGGATTCGGCGGCAACCGTAATAGAGTAAGCTACACCGAGGCAGTGGTTCCTCACACCAAGCAGCTCGGCACCATAAAGAAGCAGTTCAGCTTGACTATGCCCGAAAACTCCATCGGAATCATCAAACTCACACCCACCAAGTGAATTGATAATTGATAATCCAAAACAGCGCCCGAAATAATCGGGCGCTGTTTTTTTATCAGGATGGAAAGGTTCCTGTTATGCACAATCGGAGAATGGACATGGGGTACCGGGGAGTCTCGCACCCACGCGCGACCAGTGGGAGGGGCCCGCGACAAAAAATATCTATTCTGGAACGTTGAGTTTACTCATAAGTTTCGGAATAGATATTGTTTGTTGTGGGAGGGCAATCTCCCCGGTACCCCATGTTCATTCTCCGATTGTGCAAATTGCAGTCTCTCCCCTAGTCCACAAAAAAAAGGGAACCCCGAAGGATTCCCTTTTTAAGTGTATGGGAGCTGATGATCAGAACATCATGCCACCACCCATGCCGCCGCCCATGGGCATTCCGCCGCCCATGCCGCCGCCAAAGCCGCCCATGCCGCCGCCGAAGCCGCCCATGCCACCGCCGAAGCCGCCCATGCCGCCACGGCCGCGAAGCTGCTGGCGTGAGTTGCGGTCACCCATAAGTGACAGACGGTAAGTCAGTGAAGCCATGAAGTAGCTGTTGATGTTCTTGTTCTCTGTATCAGTACGTGAGGTAGCGCTCATAGAACGCTGGATTGTGCTGCGCTGATGCAGGATATCATATGCTGCCAGTGAAAGGCTGGCCTTGTTACCCTTGAGGAATGA
>JBGURN010000205.1:0-1646 GCA_045131955.1 Bacteroidaceae bacterium | reverse complement strand
AGCCCCCGCGATTACCGTCGTGGAGGTAAAAATCGAAGGGGTGGTCTGTCATAGCCCCGTCAACGGAGGCAACTCCATTGACAATTGGGGAAACGGAGGAACCACCAATGACGACATCTACATGTAAACTCGAAAAACGGACAAATCATGAATACAAAGCATTTCATTTTAGCAGTCGCCGCAGTAGCGTTTGCCGCCTGCACCCAGATAGAAAAACCTATTGAGGACATAGAGGACATTATCCCTGAAACTCCCGCGTACAGCGATACTCCCATTGCGCTGACATACAGCACGGTGGACGCCGTTGAGACCAAGGCCGCGCAGAACCTGAACGAAGGTACTTTTGCAAGCGGTGAGGGCATTACAATGCGCGTCAGCAATGCCGGTGAAAACGCCTGGACGGACTATGCCTTCACTACCGGTGCCGCAGGAGCAATGGTTGCCCCTGATCCCGCGCCTTATTATCCTGCCGGCGCTCAGAATATTGATATTGTTGCCTTCTATCCCGCATTGGCCGGGACCTCTTTCACCGTGGAAAGTGACCAGACAGCAGACGAAGATTACAAGGCCAGCGACCTTATGTTTGCGTCCGTCACCGACCAGGCCAAGCAGGCTGCTGCCGTAAATCTTGCCTTCTCTCACAAGATGGCCAAGCTGAATGTCAACATCACGGCCGGGCAGGGTGTCTCCAGCATCAACAGCCTCAGCGTCCTCAATGTAAAGCCCACCGTCTCCTTCAACCAAGCAACCGGCGTGGTCGGTGAGGCTACAGGATCGGCCACTACTATTGCCATGAGCAATGAAGGCTCCGTCATCATTCCTGCCCAGACCATTAATGGCGGGCTGCTTTCCATTGTCACAGATATGGGCACGGCCACTTACACCGTCACAGACAAGGTCTTCGAGGCCGGAAAACTCTATACCATCAACATCACCGTGAATCTTCGAGCCGTGGGCACCACCACCGAAATCACCGGCTGGACCAGCGAGGGCACCGTTGTTGTCAATCCGGTTGTAGAGGTTGAGACTATCCTTGGTGTTACTTCCAATCATCTGGGATGGGTGATAGCCGGAGACGGGACCATCTATCCGGACAAAACAGCCGTGGAAGCAGCCGGTAAAACTGGCGTTGCCATCATCTTCTATGTCGGAGAGCCCGGTTCGGTCGATGCCAGCAGCAAACAATACCGTGGACTGGCAGCATCTATCAAAACAGCAGGTCAACAGCAGTGGGGATTCCAGGATAATGCAGTTTATTGTCTTGATACTCAATATGAGAATTATTTGGATGCATCGGCCGATATGAATGGTATTATGAATACGCAGATTCTCGCCTCCCATGCTCACACTGTTTCCGGTTACGACCGGAGCCATAAGGCGGCCTCGGCGGTCCAGAATCTTACTCCGGTTGCCCCCAACGGCACCTGCGGTTGGTTCCTCGGCAGCGTGGGACAGTGGACTTTGTTTCTTCGCAGTTGCGGCATTACACTGGATGACAGCGGGGTTTCCGGAGATGCTACCCTAGAAAAAATGCAAACCTATTTCCGTGCTGCAGGTTACGAATCCTCCTGGACAGGCGGCAAGTATTGGACCAGCACAGAGTGCACACATGCCAGTAATAATACTCCCCGGGCCTGGAAGGTTTA
>JBGURN010000204.1:0-4280 GCA_045131955.1 Bacteroidaceae bacterium | reverse complement strand
ACCTTGAACAACGAAATCTTGATACCACCCTCGGCAAGACCGACGGTCTCGGTACCTGCAGTCGGGTCATAGGCGGGAGAACCCACCAGAAGGATGATGCGGGGACCATACTTCTTGAGGAAGTCATCACCTGCAACCTTGTCATATACATCGAACCACAAGTGCTTGCAGAGCACAGCCAGGTCGATGGAGTTCTCGTAGGTGGCGGGCACCAGGTTATAGTTCATATTGGTGCTGATATCAGGCATCCTGTACAAGAACGTCAAGTTGTACTTGTCAAGATAATTCACCTTGAGGAACTTATCCAGCTTATAGGTGTAGGATGAAGGATCAAGTGTCTCGTCCACATCAGGGAAAATGCTCGGTCCCAACTTATCCTCGCTGCAAGACGAGAGTGACATGGCAGCCACTGCCACAAGCAGCAATGCAGAAATATAATATTGAATCTTTTTCATAGTGTCTAATTTGTTGCTTTAATCTTGGGAACGTACAATTACATTGCTGTTGATGACAACGGCACTGTTCTCGGCCGTGGTAGTCACGCGCTCGTTGGGCTCCAGACCTGCACCGATTACCTCGTTAGGAATCTGGATAGCATAACGCGGGTCAAGAACATCGAGGGTATAGACATTGCTGATGCCCATCTTGTGCTTGATGGTGAAACCATAGCGCTTGATGTCAAACCAGCGGTTACCCAAGTGAACCATCTGAATGCGGCGGAAGTGCTGCACGCACTGCATGTAAGGCTCAATCTCATCGGTGAGTTTGTACTTGTCACTCGGGCAAACCTCGTCGATGTGGAACTTCATGACAATGTTGTAACCCGGATCCTTGCGGCTGGGGTTGTCATAGTAGCTGTAGAATTTCTCGATCTCTTCCTTGGTGAGCTCGGTCATGTTGTAGTTGTCGGACTCCTTCTCTGACAGGTGCTCGTGGTTCCAGAGGTACAGGTCATCGAACGCAGCGTCGATGTTACCCAAGAACAGGTTAGCCTCGGCACGCATCAGCAGAGTCTCCTCGACGGTGAACTCGGGACGAATCTCGTGGCAGTAACCGATACCAGAAATCTTATCGGTGTACTCAAACTGCTCGAAGCAGTTACCAGCAAAGTATGCACCATACTCTGAACCACCGGCCGAACCGCAGACGCCATTGAAGCAAGGCATCATGGCGAAGGTCTCCTTGGTCACCTGGTTCTTGTAACGGCACTTGTCCCAAGACGGGCCAGGACCCTGAATGGTTCCGCGCTTTGCGTCACGGTTACAGGTGAAACGGTAACCGAGGAAGCGACGCCACCAGGTGCTGTAGCTGGAGAACAACTGGAAGTTGCCCGGACGCTCGATGCTGGTGAAATAGCGGCCGATATCGCTGATGTAGTAGAAGTCTTCCTGCCACCAGCCATCGTTGAGCATGGTAGCGGGGTCGGTACCCTTGAATGCTGCAGTAGCATATTTTACCACCTTCTCATAGTCACGCTTGATGAGATAGAAGCGTGCGGCAAACGCGTTGGACGAAGCAACGTTGAAGTGATATTTGGGAACCACATAGAAGGTCTCGGTGATATACTTCAGACCCAGCTGGAGGTCCTCCTCAATATTCGAGTAGGTCTCAACCAAGTTACCACGATCGTACTTGGGATCCAGCTCAGTCTCGGGCTGGGTAGAATAAGGGATGCCGGGATATTGAGCGCTGAGGCTCTCACCACGCCAAGGCATACAGAAGATCTGGGCCAGGATAAAGTGGTGATAAGCACGGATCATGTAGGCCTCACCCTTGATGGCGTTAAGACGCTCCCTGTCGGCAGCAGTCATCTCCTCACCACCAATCATACCGGTCTCTTCAAACTCGGCAGCCTTCTCCAAGACAGCGTTAGCACAGGCGATGGCACCGTAGCAACCATTCCACACACCCGAGGGGGTGTCACTGTTGGTAATGTCAAGGTCCACATCCTCCCAAGCATAAACCTGCTCGTCGGCCTGGCTGTAGAAACTAAGGTTATAGCGAACACCCTCATCACTGGGAGAGTTGTTATCGATGACGTTGTCGCTCGAGAGCTCGCCCACCAGGGCATAGTTGGAATCCATGTAACCCGTAACGAGCAACTGCTGCAACTGGTCCAGGTTCACCAGATAAACGCGTGTGTCAGGCACTTTGTCAAGGAAGTCCTTGCAAGAGCTCAAGCCTATTAGCGCTACTGCAATGAATAAGATTTTATATCGTAATTTCATAATCTTTTATATTATATATAATGTGTAACATCAATTACATGCCCAAACGCACGGTAAGGGTAAACTGCTTGGGGTTAGGCGAAGCCACACCACCACTGTTAAAGAACTCGGGATCCTGGCCATTCAACTTCTTGTCGGCATAGAGCAGGCAGATGTTGGTGGCAGCAAGTTTGACAGACGCAGTGTTGAGGCGAAGGTGTGAAATCACCGACTTGGGAACATCATAGGTCAGAGAGATCTCTTTCAGACGGATGAAGTCGCCTCTTGCAATGCGTGCAGTGCTATAGTTAAAGGCATTGTAAGCCATGCTCAGGTAATTGTTGTTGTAAACCTGACGGCGTGATGCAATAGCGGGAATATCGGTATAAGCCTCATCTCCGGGGATTACCCAGCGGTTCTTGAAGTCCTTGGTGAAGGAGGTCAAGTCACTGTAACCTGCGGCGAAGACGGGATCAAGACGCAGCTTGTTACCGAAGGAGTAGGTCATGAAGACATTCAGGTGGAAGCCCTTGAAGTCGAAGTTGTTGCCCAGACCACCAGTGTAAACGGGATCTACGGGACCTTCATACTTCAGGAAGTCCAGAGCCTCATACTCCTGGAAGTTAACACCCACATTGGAGATGCTACCGGTCTCGTCAATTACGAGGGGCAGACCGTGGGCATCAAGACCAGCGAACGGGATCGAGAAGACAGCACGGTGGGGATAGTTCACCAAGGGGAAACCATTACCCTGAACCAGGTCGATGACGCGTGAACGCGACTGCAGCTTGGTAATCTCGGTATTTACATATGAGAAGGTCCAGTCGGTGCTCCATGCAAAGCCACCAGGACGCTTGGGCTCAATGTTGCGTGAAGAAATGGTGAACTCAACACCGTGAGACTTCATCTCGGCGACGTTACCGAACTTCTGGGTAATACCACCGACACCCTGGGTACGGATCAGACCGATCAGGTCGAAGTTGTTACGGAAGTACCAGTCAAATACCAAGTTGATGCGGTTGTAGAGGAAACCGAGGTCAACACCAAGGTCGAACTCATGCTTCTTCTCATAGGACAGCTCGCTGTTGCCCAGACCGGACAGACCCAGACCCATCTCCATGGCTTCGGTCTCCTGACGCCACAAGCGGGTGGGATAATACAGAGCCTCGGCGTTGGCGTAGCCCGAAGGACCACTCTCACCAGTCAGCGAATAGCTCAAGCGAATCTTGCCATAGGACAGGATACCTTTATTATACAGGCCAGTGTTCTGGAAGAAGGGCTCGTCATAGACGTTCCATGCAGCCGAAACGTTCCAGGTGGGGAGCCAGCGGCTCTGCTTGGTCTGACCCATGAGGTTAGAACCCTCATAGCGTACGGTACCGTTCAAGATGTAGCGGCCGAGCAGTGCATAGTTAGCGTTGGCGAAGTAAGCCATGTTGCGACGATGGCTCTTGCCCATGCTGTAGTAAGCACCGTTCTCCTCAACCATCTGCTTGAAGAGTTTGTAATCCAGGAAGGGAAGGTTACCGTTGTCATAAACGATACCCCAGCCCTCGAAGGTCTGATAGAAGCGGTCAACGCGGCTGGCCTCCATACCTGCATAGAGGTTCAAGAGGTGCTGGCCGTTATTGAAGTCCTTCATGTACTGACCAGTGACACGGATGTCGAAGGTCTTCAGGCTGTTCTTGGAGAAGAACAACATACCACCCTTGGGCAGAACGGTCTCGGGAAGAGCGTTCTTCACATCGGGGTCGGTATAAAGGTAAGTATTGGATGCGCGGATCGAAGCATTCTCGGGAACGATACCGGCACGGTAAGCGTTGGCCTGGTTACTGTTGTCGAGAACGTAGTGATTCTGCTCGGAGTTCACCGAACGCATAGAACCCAGCAGGTTGAATTCCAGAGACTGGTCCTGCTTGATAATCGGCTTGATGTTCAACTCACCCTGGAACTTAAGGTCGGTAACCTCTACATCGATGTAGTTGCTCTCCAACTCGTCAAAGATGTTGAAGGTGGTGTAGTTGCGGACATAACGCCTATTGGGGTCAAGGGTACGGGCGGTGTTCAACGCGA
>JBGURN010000203.1:0-1832 GCA_045131955.1 Bacteroidaceae bacterium | reverse complement strand
ATATTGGCACTGATGTTGTGGCCGTTACCGCCGGTAAAGTCACCACCCATGGTCAGGTGCAGTCTCAAGTCCTCAAAGCCGTGAATCTTATAGTCAAACTCGGCAGTACCGATAAACGAGTGGGCCTTACCACTGTTGTCATGGTTGTCGAGCATAGCCACGGGGTTGTAGGGGGCATTGGTGTTCTTGGTGTAGGGCCAATTGGGATCGGAGAGATTTACCTGGAGCCACTCAAAGTAGCTACCCACGCCCTTATACATGTCACCACTAGCATAGACGGGCTGGGTCGGGTCCATACGGACGGCGTTACCCACAGCACCGGTATCAGCCCAACGTGACTTGGTCCAAGCCATCTTACCACTCAGGTTGATGGTCAAGTGATCATTGAACAGCGAGGGATTCAGGTTCAAGGCCACGGTATAACGCTTGAAGTCCGAGGTCTTGAGGATACCCTGCTGGTCGGTGTAACCTGCCGACAGACGATAAGGCAGAATCTCACCCAGCGAACCCGACACGGTCAGGTTGTGGTCGTGACTCAAAGCAGTGCGGTAGATCTCGTTCTGCCAGTTGGTGTTGGCATTGCCCAACAGCAACAGAGCGTTCTCCTCACGGGTATTGCCAGCGAAGATCTTCTTCACAAAGTCACGATACTCATCACCGTTCATCACGTCGATGGTCTTCTTCTTCATACTCCAGGTCACATTACCATTGTAGGATACGGCGGGGCGCTGGCCACGACGACCCTTCTTGGTGGTAATGATGATGACACCGTTAGAACCACGGCTACCGTAGATAGCGGTGGCCGATGCGTCCTTCAACACGTTGAAGCTCTCAATGTCCTGGGGGTTAACCAGAGACAGGGGGTTGGACAGACCGCTCACACCGTTGTTATCCATGGCGATACCATCGATCACGATGAGGGGGTTGTTGCTGGCGTTCAGTGACGAACCACCACGGATGCGGATGTTAGCACCGCCACCGGGCTCACCACTGTTGCTGGTCACGCTCACACCGGCGACCTTACCACCGAGCATATCCTGAGCACTGACAACGACACCCTTGTTCTTGGCATCGGGCTTAAGAGCCGTCACCGAACCGGTCAAGTCGTTTTTCTTTACGACACCATAACCGATGACCACCAGATTTTCAAGCATCTGAGTGCTCTCGGCAAGGGTGATGACCATGTCGCTGGATGCCGTCACCTCATGGGTGTCGTAACCAACAGACGAAATTTGGAGCTTGGCACCCTGGGGCACACCTTCAAGGGTAAAGAGACCGTCAAAGTCGGTAGCTGTACCCATCTGCGTGCCGACGACGCGAATAGTCGCGCCAATCACGGGCTCGCCGGTAGCATCCTTCACAACGCCATTCACAGTAATCTGTGCATAGGCTCCCAATGACAGGAAAAGTCCCATCAAGAGGGTAAGAATCCTAAAAGGAATTCTGATGTTTACCTGCTTCATTTTACAATTTTTAAAGTTAATATTATATTGGTAATCAAATATTTAATACTTGAAGTTAAGCAAAGCCAGCAAGGCTGTCCAATCACAGCGAGGTCCTAATTGGGGCTTTTACCGCAATTAAAACAAGGCAAAAATAGAGATATTATATCTTTTTTCCTTTTTTTATAATGTTAAATTTTTGTTTAAATAAATGCAATCGTTTGCGTAGTTCGATTTTTTGCTTTATCTTCGCCCCGTATAGCAATTATAGCTCATGTTCAAGTATAATCCAACTCTTAAAATTTCCGTCACAAGATGAATGACAAGCAACAACTGACGATGAAGGACATCGCCCGCGAGCTGGGCGTGTCGGTGGCTACCGTGTCGCGA
>JBGURN010000202.1:0-2604 GCA_045131955.1 Bacteroidaceae bacterium | reverse complement strand
TTTCCCAACGGTGCACCCATCACCAAGAGATACCGAGGTAATGTTCGAGCCGTAGAAGGCACCCTCCGCGATGGTGCATCCCGCGGGCAAGGACATATCACCGTCAGCAATCTCTGACGACATTGCCAGAGCAAATGCTCCGACGTATTCGAGTTCTGGAGAGAGGATAAGTTCCACCGGCGCCGCACATTCGTTGAATGCCCCATCCTCGATGCGCTTGACGTTCGACAGGTCCAAGATGATGACATCATTACCGGTGAATGCACCCGCGAAAGCCCGGTAACCTATTGTTTCCACATTAGTAAAATCAAAAGAACTTAACGATGGGCCCATGTAAAAAGCTACAGATCCAACTTCCATTATCGTACCGGCGACAGAAAGATCCGTCAATTTCTCACAACTATGGAAGCATGCTGCAGGTATGGTTGTGATCCCTGTTCCGAGAGATACGGATGCCAATTCGCCGCAGAAATGGAAGGCGTGTTCGCCGATTGCCGTGACGCTGTCCGGGATGTCGATAGAAGTAATTTTCGTCGGACTGAACGCCCACTCTCCGATGATCTTAGGATTGCCACTGATTGTTATCTCCGACAATGCTGAATGCTCGAAAGCATAATCCGGGATGTCGGCGTCGGAAGCCCAGTCCACGGAAACGAGGTCCTCAGTATAATAAAAAGCATATTTCCCAACCGACTCAGTATCCGGAACAGTGATGTTCCTGATAGCCGAATATGCGAACGCCCACTGCCCCATGGACGATACTCCCTCCTCGAACGTCACGGAGGTTATCCCGCTCTTTGTGAAGTAGTAATGTGGTTGCCCTGTGGTACCGTGGAACACGTCGAACTCGCAGAATGCTAAATCCTGGACCTTCACGCGCCCTTCGAATACAATTGAATAGTGCGTCGGTTCCGACCATGTCAAATACCCGCTTTCATCGATTGCCTTGGGGATCTCTACTGAGTTGCCACAAATTCCCACATGAGTCAGATAATCATTCGTCTTTGAGTCGTACATACTGAGGGGCTGGAAGCATATCCCCACAGAGACCACAGTGTAGGATTCCCCATCATGAACGATGCTCTTCGGGACCCTGACCACATCACCCTCGTTCACCTGACCTATGTTCACAAGCTGCGCTACATGGTTTCCGTTCGAATCGGTCTCTAGCCAATAGCTCTTCCCACCATATTCCACGAAAGACACGGGCTCGGGGGCCACCAGATTATTATGCTCGTACTGTTCAATAAAATAGCCCAAAAAACGATATTGATTGTAGTCATAGGGCAGAAATCTTTCGAATGGATCCGCCGAGGGTTCAGTCTGAGAAGTAGGATTCCCGGAAGCCGTATCGGAGTCGGCAATAAAAACTAACGCAGATGCACATCCCAGTAACAGGATCAAACTTCCCACGAAAAGGAATATCTTTCTGATTGTTACAACCCCAAAGTACAACAATGATGGCAAACTCGATGAACAGCGGAGGTAACGGAGAGAGGTCCCCCTCTCCCCGCTACTTTAACGGACCTATCTGCTCCCAACTAATCTTACGCACTCGTTGGGTAATGGCTCCTCGTGTCACCGTCCTCGTACCAGTCGTATGCGAAGTTCTCAAAATTGAATGTGAATTCATTCTGAGTGAACTGCTGGACGGGGCATTCTTCATCGTCGATTATCACCGGCGGGACCGCAGGCAGGTAAGACAGGGGACTCATGAATCCGAGCATGAACGCACTGCTGTCTCCATAATAGGTGCTGTTGCCCAGATAGAGCGACCAGTACTCGTAAGATGCAACAACGTGGGTCTTATCTGTAGCAGAGTCATAAGTCACCGACGGATAGACCGTACCCGTAGACTGGTTCCCTATCTGACTGACATAACCAAACCAGCTGTTGTTAATGACGCCGCTGTCGACCATAGCAAGGTTGATTGTATACGGGACGCTGTTCCTGATCATAGCATCCTTGAATGCAGCTGCGGCATCGGATCCGTACCCGGTGTAAGTGTTGTTGCCGATGTGGAAGGTGACCGCATATGCGGAATCGGGGGTTCCCTGAGCGGGAATGACATTGTAGATGTGTGCGAGCCCGGTGGTGGGCAGGGTGTTGGGGCTGACACCGGTCGGAACGAACGCGATGTTCGCAGATGAGAGCTGGCAGTCGTCGAAGGGCCTGTAGAATCCCATTACGGTCATTCCGCTGTCGGAAGAGATGGGGTTCCAGTTACCGTTGGAGTGACGGTAAACGGTAAAATTCGAATCACCGTTCACGGTGGCGACCTTTCCGTAGTAGGGATTGATGTTGGTGTAAGTGGTACCGTCGGAATCATACTGGTAGGTGAGGTCGGCACCTGAAAGGGTGGCGCCATAGTAACTACCAGATCCCCAGGTGAATGTCAATCCGCTGTTCGCAATAGCCTGTCCGGCATAGTAACCGTAACCGGAATAGGAAACCCAGTCACCGTTCTCGTATGCCCAGAACTTGATCTCGGGGGCAGACGTAGGTGCGCTCTCCGCGTCGGACGCATCCGCGTAAACCGCGGCTGCGAACACGCAGGCAACCATCAGTGCTGCCACAACAAGTGTGTTCATTTTCATATCAATG
>JBGURN010000201.1:0-8883 GCA_045131955.1 Bacteroidaceae bacterium | reverse complement strand
ACCGTCCCCGATGTTGCAGTTTCCAGACGTTTGCGGAGTGCGAACATTATCAGACCGGCTATGACGCAGAGTCCGATGATTATTGCCCAGTTAGCCATGAGCGGAATCCTGTTCCACAGAGCTGACGGGATTCGGCTCAGGTAGTTACCTATGGCAGTAGCGGCAAACCATCCGCCCATCATCAGGCCTTTGTACTTGGCCGGAGCCACCTTGCTTACAAAACTCATACCCATGGGGCTGAGCAGCAGCTCCGCTACCGTCAGGGTGAAATAGGTTCCGATAAGCCAGTTGGGGTCAAGGATATTCTGTGACCTGTCTCCCAGGTCCATAGGTGAAATCAGGTTCTTTGAAGCCACTGTGATAACCGCAAAACCCACACCGGCCAGAAGCATGCCGAGACCGATCTTGACAGGTGCCGACGGCTCCTTGCCCTTTCTGCCCAGCGCTCCGAACACGGCAACCGATATCGGTGTGAGAGCCACCACAAAGAACGGGTTGAACTGTTGGAAATCCGATGCGGTCGCGTCATCGTACGGGTTGGGCATGCTAAGATAGAATGCTATCGCACCGGCCCAAAGGATAAGGGTTACGACCGATAATATCACCCTGGCTTTCTTGCCGTCACTCTGAAAGATCGAGAACAGTGTATAAACCGATACGGCAATCAATGTAAGTGACCAAACGTTGAACCACATACGGTTAATGCCGGTTATTCCGTCAAGCTGTGTGTACTTGTCGGCAAAGAAGGTAAGGGCCGATCCGTTCTGATGGAATGCCATCCAGAAGAATATGACCACTGCGAATACAAGCAGCAGGGCCACGATACGCTGCCTGGTCTGTTGCGGCGTAAGTTCCTCAACTGGGAGGTCCTGCTTGCGGGCCTCGCTGCTGGTCACATCGGCATGCTTATACCAGGGCCGGCATACTATGTATATAAGGAGTGAAAGCACATGAGCGGCGCATGCTATGATAAAGCAGAGACGGAATCCGCCGGCTAAAGTCTGAAGGTACTCTCCTGCGCGGGCTCCGAACTCCATCACGGCGTTGTCAATAGGAACGTAATGGAATCCCGCATTCTCAAGGTGTGGCATATACATGGCCTTGGCCATGGCGGGAGCGAACATGGCGCCCAGGTTGATACCCATATAGAAGAGGCTGAATGCCGAGTCACGCTTGCTTGAGAGCTCAGGGGCGTCATAAAGGTTGCCTACCAGCACTTGCAGATTACCCTTGAACAGACCTGTTCCGATGGCTATGAGAGCCAGGCTCAGGAACAGCGCCCACTTGTCAATCTGGTCGGTGGCCATTGGTATGGAAAGGGCTACGTATCCAAGAATCATGACAATGGATCCTATCGTGACGCACTTTCCGTATCCTATCTTATCGGCTATGATACCGCCCAGCAGCGGCATGAAGTACAGACCTGCCAGGAATATGGCATAAACCTGTCCTGATTCATTCTCGTCCCAGCCGAACTTGGCCCTCATGTAGAGGGTGAATATGGCCAGCATCGTGTAGTATCCGAATCTCTCACCGGCATTTGACAGCGCCAGTGCAAAAAGACCTTTTGGTTGACCTTTAAACATATCGTATTCTATTTTTCGGAGCGCTAATATAGCATATCCTTGAGAGGTGATAATGTTAAATACTGTTAATGGTGTTTGTGTTTAAAAATGTTGCCATATATTTGCAGTGTATTAGTGTGGTAATACACCAACAAGCAAATACAAACAAACAGGATTTACAAAACAAAAACAACCAATAAAAATGAAACGCCAGTACATTCTTTTCTCGCTTGCTCTGCTTATGGCAGGCTGCGCTCAGACTACCCCTGTAACCAGTGACCTTGAGATCAATCCCCAGAACGCGACCGATGTCCTCTTTGAGGATGTGGCCTGCAACATAAAGGTGGTTCCCCTTAAAAGTGACGAGCTCCTGCACGACTGCAGCTACGTCCGCTGCTACGGTGACGAACTTGTAATGATCGATACACAGAAGGAGTGGGTCTACTACTTTAAGGACAATGAACTGCAGGGAACGCTTCATTCCTTAGGCCGCGGCCCCGGAGAATACAACATGATCGACTATTACGAGTATGACAGTAAGGGTAAGGTACTCTATCTGGTATCATTGTCAGGCAATGACGCCATCATGAGATACTCAGTGCCCGATATGAAATACATCGGAAAGCTGAATGTAGGCAAGAGGGTGGAGTGCATCCGCGTTTATGACGAGAACACCCTTCTGCTTGGTGTGAAAGACGGTGACGGAGGTGCTCTGGTCCTGTTCGATATCCCCTCTGAGACCATTAAGGAGACCATATGTGAACTGACCGGCCACGGGCTGTCCTACAGCGACCGCAGCATCTTTGATAATGGTGACGATGGTATGTTCGTGGCAAGATACGGCGTAACCAGCTCAATCTCCGAGCTGAAGGACGGCAACCTGAACTGCATACTCAAGTATGACTTCGGTGAGGACGGAGCAGAGCAGGTGTTCTACAATGACCTGAACGGTCCCGGCGCTGCCGATGCCTATCTGGGATATATATTCTCACCGGCCAGCGACACCAAATACACCGGCGGCAAGTTCATACGTCAGAACGCTTCAGGCCTCTCTTTCTGGTACAGCACCCTGCTTGGGGAGGAGAAAAACATCCGTTACTTCAGGATGGACGGTGACAAGCAGGTGCATCTCAAGGGATTCCAAGTTCCCGGCCTCAAAAAGCCGATGGTTCCGAGCTGCTCTACCCCTGATGGTTATGCAACGGTCATATGCGGTGACGCGGAGAGCCTGGCCGATACATCAGTTGAGGCATCACCCCTGGCAAAAGAAATACTCAAGACCATATCTCTCCTTGTTGACAATTATATGGTAGTCGTCTATTATGACATCAAATAACGCGGAATTCAGCGTTTGACCGAGAAATAGCCGACGTTGAGGGGAGAGGCTGACTCCAGATGGGGCAGGATCTCCTCTCTTTTCTTGTATATGACATTAAGGGCCGATGAACACGGGAACCTGTTGAACCAGGGGTTGTCAGTATGATAGAACTCTATATCCGTGACCTTGCCGCTCAGCATCACGCCGCGGCGGTATCGGACCAGGCTGCGGTCTGTGCAGGGGAGCACCTTGACCCCGGTGCGGCCGTCCTTGAAGCTGACCAGCGCCACCACATGCGGACGGGGACGGCTGTCCACCGCCTGCTCACGTTCCTGAGGGGTGCTGCGGTGCGAGATGGTGATATGACGCCCGTGCTCCCGGTTAATCCTCTCCATCATGTCACGGAACAGGCGTCCGTGGGCCGATGTATCCTTGCGCCCGCTTATCCAGATGAAGCAGTGAATCATCTCGTGTATCACGGTATCCTCAATCTCGGACTCGGGCAGATCGAACCTGCCGCTTATGCTTATGCTGAAAGCGTACAGCTCCAGGCTCCCGTCCGCGCGGCGCCGTTTGCGGTATCGGCTCAACCCGAGATAGGTGCGGGCGTTGCTTATGCGCAGAGGGATAGGGGGCAGCTCTCCGTCAAAACAGAGAGCGTTGAAACGTCTGAACCTCTCCTCTACGAATTCAAGTGTAGCTTTCATACGGCAAAGATACTTCACGAACGGGAAAAAATTGTCAACTTTGCACTGCCTAAAGAGAGTCTTGCGGATGAAGGATTTTGCAGCTATAGATTTTGAGACAGCCAACAGGGAGCGGTCATCGGTCTGCTCCGTGGGAGTGGTTATAGTACGTGACGGAGAGATTGTGGACTCCTTCTACTCGCTCATACAGCCGGAGCCCAATTACTACAACTATTTCTGCCAGAGGGTGCACGGACTCTGTAACGCCGATACTGACTGCGCGCCGGTATTCCCCGAGGTGTGGAAACAGATAGAGCCCCTCATTGAGGGACTCCCGCTCGTAGCCCATAACAGCCCTTTTGATGAAGGCTGCCTGAAGGCCGTATTCCGCGTTTATCAGATGGATTACCCGGATTATGTGTTCTACGATACTCTCTGTGCCTCACGCCGTCTCATGCGCGGGCTCCCCAATCATCAGCTCCAGACCGTAGCCCAGGCGTGCGGTTACTCTCTTGAGAACCATCATCACGCACTGGCCGATGCCGAGGCCTGCGCCTGGATAGCACGCGAGATACTCTGACCTCAGAATACCCAGCCCAGTTTGAATGCGAAGGTGCTCAGACGTGACTCGGGCGCATTGGAACTCGGGGTAAAGTTGTGAGTCATACGTGAGTTGAAATCCTCTTCCCAGAAGAAATGCTTATACCTGAATCCGAAAAAGAAGTTCATTCCCCACAGGTAATCGTTGGTCTTGTAGCCATATCCCTGGAGTGATGAGTCAAAGACATAGTTCAGTGTGGGTCCCATTCCGACATAGAAACGGGCAGTCTGGTTTCCTGAGAAAAAGACCAGTGAGAGAGGTATGTTAATTGAAGTCTGCCTGTAGCTCAGCGTGGAACCGAATATATCGGCCTGGTCGGGGTAGTAACTGCGTATCCAATCATATGTCACCCCCGTGCGGAGTCCCATTCCAAGTTTTGAGTTGTTGTACTGGGCCATCAGGCTGCCTGAGAATCCGGATCTTCCCTCGGTGTTTATCTGAGATTTTGGGAAATGGAAACTGCTTCCGCTAAAGCCTGCGCTGACAGCCACTTCAAAACTCTTGACTTTGTAGCGTTCAAGGATTTGATCGGGAGTTGAACTTTCAAGGTAGATTTCCTGTGCGCCTGCCAGTGTGCAGGTCATGATGCAAACAATCGCAAAAAGGATTTTTTTCATAAATAGTTGTTTTATAGTTAAATAAGAATATTGCTGAGCATTATCACGATAATGATTACCGGGGCCACCCAACGGACCATGAAATAGACATATTTCAGCAGCCATGAGGGCATCCGTGACGTGCCGTGGCCGGAGAGTTCATCCATGAAATCCTCCTTCTTTATGCGCCAGCCGGCGAACAGTACCATGATGAGGCTTCCAACGGTTATGAGTACATCGGATGATATCACGTCAAAGAAATCAAACACATTGTTACCCAGTATCCTGAACTCGCCGAGCATGCCCTGAGAGAGGGAACAGATGCATCCCAGGACGATTATCAGTATCATGCTGGCGGTCACTGCTCTGTTGCGGCTCATCTTCCACTCCTCAATGAAATACCTGACTATGACCTCAAGCATGGATATGGCCGATGTCACGGCAGCCAGCAGCAGTGCCAGGAAGAACAGTATGGCAATGATGCTGCCGCCCGGCATTGATGCGAACACGCCCGGCAGGGTGATGAACACAAGTCCGGCACCGGCATTGACAGCAGGCTCCGTACCGTTCATGTATGCTATGGCATAGACGGCTGGTATGATGGCCAGACCCGCGATTATGGCGAACAGTGTGTCTATCAGTCCTGTCGATATGGATGTCATGGCAATATCCTCCTGGGTCTTGACATAAGAGCCGTAGGTCAACAGGATTCCTATTCCGATGCTCAGTGACATGAAGGCCTGACCCAGCGCGGTGAGCAGCACCTTGCCGTCAATCTTGGCAAAGTCCGGTATGAGCAGGTAGCGTGTTCCCTCGCTTGCGCCGGGCAGGGTGAGTGAGCGTATGGCAACAAGAATTATGGTGACGGAGAGCACCGTCATCATAGGTTTGGAGAACTTCTCGATACCGTTCCTTACACCTCCGAAATTGGCCAGCGCGGTTATCAGGAGGAATATGGCGGTGTATATGAGCGGCTCCCAGGTGGCTCCTATGAAACCTCCGAACTGTCCGGCATAATCGGCCATGGGGTCAGTGAACCTGAACGCACAGGCCTGGATGAGATATTTTACGGACCAGCCGCCCACCACGGTGTAGAAAGCCATGATCACGATGGGTGTGAGGAGAGTCAGGAATCCGGCCCAGCGCCACCGCGGGGCACCCAGGTTGTCATAGACGCGGGTCACGTTGGAGCGGCATTTGCGGCCCAGCGTAATCTCTGTCATGAGTACCGGAAGGCATATGGTAAGGAGCAGCAGGAGATAGACGAATATGAAAGCTCCACCGCCGTTCTGGGCAGCCAGAAACGGGAAACGCCACAGGTTACCCAGTCCTACCGCCGATCCGGCCATAGCCATAATCATGCCGAACCGGCTGTCAAAACGCTCTTTCCTCTTCTCTTTGGTTTCCATAAGGTGTGTCTTACTGTTTGATGTTAGGTTCTTCAAGTCCGTATCCCTCCTTCCTGTCAACATGCTTGAGACGTAGTGACAGAAGTACCGCCATCACTCCGAATGCGGCGAATACGATCATGGTCGTGGTATAGTCAATCGTACCCTGGACGCTGGTATTTGCCTGGTTGACCTTGCCTATCAGGATAGGTACCAGCGAGAGTCCTATGTTCTGTATGTAGAATATCACGGCATAGGCGGTGCCCAGCAGTTTCATGGGTATGATCTTGGGTACGGCCGGCCACATGGCTGCCGGTACCAGACCGAATGAGATTCCCAGCAGGAGCATGCTTGCGACCGCAATCATCCAGTACCCAAAGGGTGCGGCGAACAGCAGGTGAACCAGTGTGAGCAGCATGGAGCCGAGCAGCATGAGTGTGGCGCCCTGTCCTTTGCGGTCATAATAACCTCCGAACAGAGGTGTCAGTATGATGGTTCCGAACGGCAGCATGGCGGGTATCAGTCCTGCCAGGCCTTCACTCACGCCGTATTTGGTTATCATAATCTTGGTAGCGAACTTTAGGAACGGGAACACACCTGCGTAGAACATAAGGCAGAGCAGTGTTATGAGCCAGAATCCACGGTTGGTAAAGAGTATCCTGAGGTCTGCAAAGTGGAAGGCCTCATCGGCCCCGTCGGGAGCGGCCTCATCCTGCCTCTTGTCCATGACGCAATAAACCAGATAGAATATGAGTCCGATGAGCAGCAGCACGGTACCCAGACCTACGGTCGATGACACACCGCCCATACGTTGAGCCAGCGGCAGTGATACCGAGAGTGCCAGGGCTGTACCCAGACGGGCTACGGCTACCTGCAGGCCCATGGCCAGTGCCAGCTCATGTCCGTTGAACCACTTGACTATGATTTTGCTTACGGTTATTCCCGCTATCTCGCAACCCACACCGAACAGCGCGAATCCCACACATGCCCATATGACCTGCATGCTGTAGGTGCCTATCCCGAACGGAAGGGTGAGCGATCCGTCAAAGCTGCGGCTTACGGCCCAGTACTTGATGAGGGCGCCTGCAAGCATGAGCAGGGTGCTCATGGTGCCGGTCATACGTATGCCGAATTTGTCAAGGATTATGCCTCCAAAAAATATGAGCAGCAGGAAGACATTGAAAAATCCGTATGAACCGCTAAAAAATCCGTATTCATCGCTTGTCCATCCCAGGCCCCCTGCCGCCTGCGATCTGGTGAGTAATTCCTCAAGCGGGGCCATGACATCGGTAAAGAAATATCCGAACATCATGGTAAGTGAGACCGTAACAAGGGCGATCCATCGTGCGCCTTTTCCAAGGTTGTTTCTTTTCTTGTCCGTCTGTGACATTATTTAAGTATTCAGATAGTGCAAATTTATTAATTTCTTACTAATTTTGCAGCGCTGCTGAGAAGCAGATTAAGTGATATTGAGAAAATTTACAAGAGGATAATTTAAAGTGAAATTAGACGAGCTAACCGCCGTGTCCCCGATAGACGGACGCTACCACGGCAAAACACAGGACCTTGCATCCTATTTTTCAGAGTTTGCCCTCATAAAGTACAGAGTAAGAGTAGAGATCGAGTACTTCACGGCACTTTGTGAATTCCAACTTCCGCAGCTGGCAGGTGTATCACGCGCATCACTTGACGGTCTGCGTTCCATCTGGCAGAATTTCAGTGAAGAGGATGCCGCACACATCAAGGAGATTGAAAAAGTAACCAACCATGACGTCAAGGCCGTAGAGTACTTCCTCAAGGAGAAGTTCGACCTTGTACCCGAGTTGGTCCCCTATAAGGAGTTCATCCACTTTGGACTCACATCACAGGATATCAACAACACATCAGTTCCCCTCTCCATCAAGGAGGCTCTCGAGAACGTTTACTATCCCGCCATCCAGGCCCTGATAGACAAACTTGAGGAGTATGCCCAGCGCTGGAAGGATGTACCCATGCTTGCCCGTACTCACGGACAGCCTGCGTCACCCACACGTCTCGGCAAGGAGATTGAGGTGTTCGTTTACCGTCTGCAGCAGCAGCTCATTCAGCTTAAGGCTGTGCCCCTGTCTGCCAAGTTCGGCGGTGCTACCGGTAACTTCAACGCACACCACGTAGCTTATCCCGATACTGACTGGAAGGCATTCGGCGCCAAGTTCCTCAGCGAGAAGCTGGGACTCAAGCGTGAGGAGTACACCACCCAGATATCGAACTATGACAACCTGGCCGCCCTGTTTGACGCCATGAAGCGTATGAACACCATCCAGATTGACATGAACCGCGACTTCTGGCAGTACATATCGATGGAGTACTTCAAGCAGCAGATCAAGGCCGGCGAGGTGGGCTCCAGCGCTATGCCTCACAAGGTCAACCCCATCGACTTTGAGAATGCCGAGGGTAATCTGGGTATGGCAAACGCCATCCTGGAGCATCTGTCACGCAAGCTGCCTGTTTCACGTCTGCAGCGTGACCTTACCGATTCAACCGTGATCCGTAACATCGGTGTTCCGTTCGGACATCAGATGATAGCAATAGCCAGCTCACTCAAGGGACTGGGCAAGCTGCTCATAAACGAGAATAAGATTGCCGCAGACCTGGACGGTTGCTGGAGTGTGGTAGCCGAGGCTATCCAGACAATTCTGCGTCGTGAGGGTTACCCACATCCTTACGAAGCTCTCAAGGCCCTTACCAGA
>JBGURN010000200.1:0-1573 GCA_045131955.1 Bacteroidaceae bacterium | reverse complement strand
TGCAGATCAAACTCGGATACGATCATGATTATGACATTGTATGCGGTTATGAAGCCGGCTGCCTTGGGTATTCCCTGTATAACCAGTTGACAGCAGCCGGTGTTACATGCGTCATCCTGGCTCCAACTACCATGTTGACTCCGCAGGGGAAGCGTGTAAAAACAGATGCCCGGGATGCCTTGATGATCGCCCAGGCCCTGGGACATGGAGGCTACCGGCCGGTATACATCCCCAATGATGAGGACGATTCCATCAAAGAATACATCCGGATGCGTGATGACCATCGGGCAGCTCTGACAAAGATCAAACAGCAAATCGATATGTACTGTCTGCGTAATGGACAGCACTATCCAAACAGAAAATGGACCATCGACCATTTGCGCTGGCTGAAGAAACTTCCATTAATTCCTATGCGCAGGGAGACGCTTGACGAATACCTGGCCACTTATAGTGAACTGGCAATCAAGATCGAGCGTATTGACAAACGGATCGAAGAACTGGCTGACCAGTCCAGGTATCAGGAAAAAGTCAAAAGGCTGACCTGCTTCCTCGGTATCAAGACGAAGACAGCGTTGTCCCTGATCGTGGAGACAGGAGATTTTGCCCGTTTTGCCAAAGGCAACATATATGGTGCCTACCTTGGCCTGGCTCCGGGAGAGAACTCCAGCGGCGAAAAGGTCAGGCGGTCCGGCATCAGTAAGTCAGGAAACAGCCATCTAAGGCTGCTTCTGGTCGAAGCGGCACAGGGTATCTGTAAAGGTACAGTCGGATACAAAGCAAAGACGCTGCGGAGTAGGCAGTCAGGCAACGCGGCCAATGTCATAGCGTATGCAGATAAAGCAAACGTTCGCTTGCGCAGCAAGTATTATCGGCTGATGCGCCATGGCAAGAAACGTAATGTTGCTGTTGCAGCCATAGCCAGGGAACTTGCCTGCTATGTATGGGGAATGATGACTGATAACATAGGATACCCCTCGGCATGACACAATAGAAGATCCAGAACAGGTACCCTGAAGCCTCCTCGTGGATGATTAAATCCTTGACAGCATGAACCCGCTTACCATGCCTGAACAGGCTTGGGAACAGGCTTCCGTACCGCCCGGGAACCACGGGCGGCACAAAAGCCTGTCGGCACGCACAGCGTGCCAGCCTGGCATGGACGCCCCTGCTGTAAAGGAATAAATCCACCCGTCGTCGGCTTAGCGATAGATCCGCAAGCCATAAAAATTTGGAACACTGACAGTATCTGTAAGGAGCTGTGATCACTGAAAGGTTTGAGCTATCTGCGTACCAGCTATGTAGGCACGGCAACCGTGATCCACGATCTTAGATAGCAGGGCTCTCGGCGAAACCATTAGCCTGTTGGTAACCAATCCACGAATAACAGAGTGGCCAAATGCCGGGAACTGTTAAATCACGCTCTTTTCAGATGTTGTCAGTAACAAATGTGACGATTGTCATAGAAAAAATTCTTCTTGACAAAAGTCACTTCATAACAGGTACATGTGTCATGTTATATATGGATTTACTCTTCGCCTACTGCATTAGGGTCATACTCTAAGATATCACCCGG
>JBGURN010000199.1:0-21958 GCA_045131955.1 Bacteroidaceae bacterium | reverse complement strand
CGTGCTTTCGATGCCAAACTCGCCTCACTCGGCGTACGTAACACCCTGGAACTGGCCGATAAGCCCGAGGGGTGGATCCGCATGCTGTTCCCGCTGCCGTTTGAGAACACCTGGCGTGAGCTGAACGGCGTAAGTTGCATCGACACCTCCGAGGTGCATGAAAAGAAGAGCATCTGCACCAGCCGCAGTTTCCCGGGTATGATAACGGACCGCGAAGAGTTGCGTACCCACATATCGAACTATGCCAGTCGCTGCGCCGAAAAACTGCGCCGGCAGCACAGCGTCTGCAATATACTGACCGTATTCATAATGACCAACTGGTTCCGCAAGGACCTGGAGTGGTACTCCGGCATGATGAACGTGACGCTGCATACCGCATCGGCCAATACGACCGAACTGGTGGCGGCGGCATCGGCCGTGACTGACAGGATATTCCGGCAGGGGCTCAGCTATAAGCGCGCGGGCGTGATTGTATCGGGCATTACCCCCGACAGCGCGATCCAGCTTGATATGTTTGAGTCCGATATAGACAAGCGCAAGCGTCTGGATGCGATTTCCGGCACGGTCGATTCCATTAACCGGCGGATGGGTACCGAGACGGTGGTGCTCGCGGCCCAGCAGTATCCGGCCGACCCCAAGACAGGAAAGGCACCCCATTTCAAGGATGCCATTCTCCATAACCTCAGGACTCCCTGCTATACCACCAATCTGCAGGATATAATCCCGGTGAAATAAAAAAGAGGCCTTAATGACCTCTTCTTTGTTGGGGTGCCCGGTGGGACTCGAACCCACGACATTCAGAACCACAATCTGACGCTCTAACCAACTGAACTACGGGCACCATGTACCGCTTTCCTTGAAAAGCGGTGCAAAGATAGTGAATTTTCGAGATAACACAATACTTGAGCGGCATTTTTATTGACTTTTAATTTAGTTGAACCGCGAACCGATGTTTTATGTAAATTTGGCGCAAAACCTACGGATATGAAAAAGTCTGGAATATTATTGGCAGTGGCAGCCGTTTCAGTCCTGGCCGCCTGCGCACCCAAGGCTGACAAATACGCCTTCCAGTATGTCACTTTCAAGGAGACGATCCCTTACACCCAGGGCCAGGAGCATCCCTCGTGCACTTTTGACCTCAACGTCCTCAAGGCACACGGTACCGATACGGTTTTGGCCGATGCCTTTAACGTGGATATATCGGACTTTCTGTTCTCGCGCCGTACGACCGATGTCAAAGGCGCCATGATCAGCTATGTGGATTCGGTCCTCAAGGTGTTCAAGGAGGATAACAGGGAGCAGATTGAGTATGCCCGCGAGGGTGGTTTTGAGCCGCTCAAGATGGATTACGAGTTTGTGATCAACACCGAGGTGCATTACGGGAATCACCGCGATATCATCGGCCACTTTATAAATATGTATCAGTATACGGGCGGCGCGCACGGCGGGACCTATATAACCTGCCGCAACTACCGTCTTGAGGACGGCAGCCTGATTACTCTCGATGACTATTTCAAGCCCGGATACGAGAAGGTGCTCATTCCTGAGCTGGAGCGTAGGCTGCTTGAATACGCTGAATGCAGCAGCCGTGAGGAGCTTGACGAGCACGGCTATTTCAGCAATGAGCCTATGTATGTGTCGGACAATTTTGAGATCAGGGACGACAGCATTGACTTTATCTACAACCAGTACGAGATAGCTCCGTACTCGACCGGCATCACCACGCTCACCATCGCCGAATCAGACATCCGCGAGATCCTCCGCTAAAACTGCAACACTAGGGACGGTTCTTAATGTTATAGTTTTTCCGAAAAACTGTAACATTAAGAACCGTCCCTAATGTGTTAGTTTTCGACGATTGGGGTGAAACGGCTCCAGAAGGGTGAGGCCTGGTACCGCGATTTGCTGCCCTTGGGAACGCGCAGCGTAATGGCGGAGGTGTTGATTCCGATATTGGTGGTCGATCCGTGATACGACGGGGGGATGGAGTCACTCAGCCTGATGTACGCAAGGCGGTCGCACCCCCAGAACGCATCGGTCACAAGGCTGTCTATGCTGGACGGCAGCGTGATGGAGGTGAGCTTGCGGCAGTTCCTGAATGTGAGGGAGTCAATCAACGTAAGTCCGTAATTGAGCGCAACGGTATCCATGCTCACGCAGTCGGCAAAGGCACCCTTGCCCAGGGTCTTCACACTCTTGGGGAGCCCGATGCGGAGCAGGCTGTCACACCCCTCAAACGCATAATCTCCTATATAGGCGGCCTGCGCAATCACGACCTTCTTGAGGCCGATGCAACCCGCAAAAGCCCTGCTTCCGAGCGTGTCCATGCTGCCCGGGGTCTTAATGGAATCAAGTCCGATGCAACCGGCAAACGCACTCTCTCCGATCTTCTTTATGTCATTCTTGAACTGTACGGTCTCAAGCGCCACACACCCAGCAAACGCGCCTTTTCCGATATTGGCCGATGCGCCGGTAATAAACCTGATTGATGTGAGATTGCTGCAGTCACGGAACGCATCGGCTCCAATGACTGAGGTCTTCTTGGGGAACACAATGCTGGTGAGATTGCTGCAACCCATGAAAGCGGAGTCTGAGAATACCTTCACGTAACCGGTCGTCTTGACCTCCCTGAGGCTGTCATGACCGCAAAAAGCATTCCGGTAAAAGCCGATGCAGGTGTACGCGGTGTCATTGATCATGACATGGGTGGGGGTGGTGACCTGCGTCCGGCCGGGTCCAGTACCGCTTATGCATACCTCGCGCGGGGAGGTTGAGGTGATGACGTAATAGAGCGTCCCGTCATAGTATCCCTGCGGCTTGAGGTCCGATTCGTTCAGTCTGATGGGAAACAGCTCCCTGGGCTCCTCTTTCTGCATACAGGAGACCCCTAACGCGAGTATTGTAAGTGCAAACAGCAACCTTTTCATCTGTTACGGATATTTGTTGCCGCAAATATATCTCTTTTCTGTTACTTGTCGTGGAAACGGGCGTAGAACTTCATACCCTTGTTAAGGGTGGACAGATGGGATTTGGAGACATATGTTATGCGTGTGTAGCCGTCTCTCTCCAGCATGAACTCAAGGTTGCGGCTGAACAGGACCTTGCGTGAGGTTAGAGTAATCTCTTCAAGCTTGTCCTGGCTGGGAACGGCAAATACAAGGCATCCTTGCTTCTTTACTGTCGTGCCTCGTGGCTCCTTGCTCAGCTTGAACAACTCCTCAACGGCATCGACTGCATCGGACAGATTATCACCCAGAGGGAGGAACAGCTCGAACGCGGGGTCAATCTGAATCTGCACTATCTTGTTTCCGACGCCCAGATTGCCCACCGAGAGCCAATAATGGTTCTGGCCGTTCTCAGGGAGGTTGATTACATTGAGCACGGTATTGCCGTCACCGTCCTCAACCTGTGCTATCTCATCGACTTGTGAGAAGATCGTATTCTGGGCCGATGCCATGAACGGCATAAGCAGCAGAGATAGGATAAACAGTAATTTTTTCATAGTCCTATTTGTTTGGTTGCTACTGATTTTAGGCCAAAGATATGAATTTTTGCCAATTATCAGTTTACTTTGCAGACTAATGGAAAATATAGTCAGTGTAATCAATAAAATTGTATGGAACCCGGGTCTTGTAGTCTTGCTTCTGCTCGCCGGGCTCTATTTTTCTGTCCGTACCCGTATGGTGCAGGTGCGCAGGCTGGGTCTTATGTTCCGCTCCCTGTTCGGCAAGAAGCGCGGCAAGGACGGCATATCATCGTTCGAGGCTTTCTGCATAGCGCTCTCCGGTCGCGTGGGCACGGGTAATATAGTAGGTGTGGCTACAGCCATCGCATTCGGCGGCCCCGGTGCCGTGTTATGGATGTGGGTGGTGGCATTCCTGGGCGCATCGACGGCATTCGTGGAGTCCACACTGTCACAGGTCTACCGGTTCAAGCATGAAAGCGGCTATCGCGGCGGTCCTTTCTCCATCATTTCCGATGGGCTCGGACTCAGATGGCTGGGCGTGGTTTATGCCGTGATCACCATCATCAGCTGCGGATTCTGCCTTACCATGGTGCAGTCCAACGGAGTCTCCATGACCATGCAGAACGCATTCCCGGTCCCCACCTGGATGTCGGGCGTGGTGCTGGCGGCGGTGCTCGGCATGGTAATCGTGGGTGGTGTGAAACGCATTGCCAAGGTGGCATCGGTCATAACCCCTTTCATGGCGTTCGGATACATAATTCTATCTCTCGTGGTGGTTTCATTCCATCTTGAGCAGGTGCCCGCTGTGCTTGGCAGCATAGTCAAGGGCGCGTTCGGATTCGACCCGATATGCGGCGGCATTATCGGCACCACTATAGCTATGGGCGTGAAGCGCGGCATATTCTCAAATGAGGCAGGGCAGGGTACCGGTGCCATAGTATCGGCCGCGGCCGATGTCCAGCACCCCGCTCAGCAGGGCCTGGCGCAGTCTTTCTCGGTTTATGTCGATACGCTGTTCGTATGCACTGCGACAGCAATCATGATACTCACATCGGGCACATATAACGTGATCGATTCAAACACCGGCGAACTCCTCCTGGCCAATGCACCCGAACTGGGTAACAACTACGCCGGATTTACACAGAGCGCCGTTGACTCCGTGTTTACCGGATTCGGCAGCAAGTTCGTATCGGTCGCCATGGTTTTCTTTGCGTTCAGCACCATCATGGCTTATTACTTCTATGCCGAGACCAGCATTTTCTACCTGTTCAGGGGACGTAACGCCCGCAGGGAGAAACTCATGCTCCGCATTTTCCAGGTGGTAATCCTGTTCTCCGTGATATACGGGGCCGTGCGTGAGGCCGATACGGTCTGGCAGCTCGGTGACATAGGTGTGGGCCTGATGGCATGGGGCACGGTGATTCCCATCCTGATACTCTGCAAGAGGGCCATCCGTGAGCTCCGGGATTACGAGACTTCACACTAGGGACGGTTCTTAATGTTACAGTTTTTGGCTGAGCCAAATAAAAAAAGGTCGGAGAAATTCCGACCTTCTTTTATGATACGGTATCAAAACTGTAACATTAAGAACCGTCCCTAATGTGAAGTATAGCCACCGGCGAGGATGGGATAGACAACTGAGGGGAAGCAGAGACTCTGGTAGATGGTGTACTCGTTGTTCTGGTAGTTGTCAAGTATGTCTATGTACGCACGCTCGCGGGGAGTTGAGTTGCGTGATATAACCGGATAGCTGGGATAGTTGCGGACGTAGTTGCCGGGACCGAACACCAGGATGCCGGGACGCGGACCCCAGCCCTGCTCGATGGTGTAGGCGCTCTCGCGGTCATGCGGCCAGTGAACCTGGTTGTAACCCAGGGTGGTCATGAAGCACTTGCCCAGCGGGTTGAGTCCCAGAGCGTAGTCCATCATCTGGCTTACCACGTCAATATACTCCTGCTTGCCGGTGAGCTTCCACATGAGCACGATAGGATAGGTGTACTGTCCCTGAGCCACGTTGCTGCCCCACCAGGTCACGTTCATAGGTGTGCCGTTGGGGTAGGCGTTCTCAAGGAAGGCGGCCATCTGCTTGTCGACTGTAGCCTGGAGAGCATCCTTGAACGCCTTGACAGTGGCTGCATCGGTCTTACTCTCGGGAGCCAGTATGTAGCTGAAGAAATAAGAGGTGAGCCAGCCGCGCTCGGCGAATATCTCGGAACCCTGGTTGTATGTGTCGACAATCTGCATGGCATCGGCAGCATGTGCCTTGACGTACTCGTGGCACTCGGCATCGCCGGTCATGAGGTATTTCTCAACGTTGTAATACATGCGGAATGTGGCGGGCATCTCACGGTTACGCTCGGCATAAGTACGGACCGATGCGTTATAAGCCAGGTCGGCACGTGCAGCGTACTCCTTGCTCTTGGCCTCATCGAACGGCTTTATGATGCGGGCAAAGTGGTAGAACAGGCCCGATGCCCATGCCGATGTGCGGGGATCGAGTGTCTCGGAACCGAACAGATGGTCCTCAAAGTCATAGGTGGTGAAGGGTGAATAGCCGTTGGTCTCGGTACCCCATGGAATCTGACCGTCCTCCTCCTGGAAATATTTCCAGAACATGGTGCCCCATTCAGCCTCGTCAAGGATATCGGGTATTCCGTTACCCTTGCCCAGTATGTTGAACTGCTCGTCAAAGATGTCAGGTATGTTGAACTGGTTATCGGTGAACAGCTCGGGGAATGCCTCATAGGTGGTGAGCAGTGTGCTGGGTACGTCCATATGATAGGTACGGCGGTCAGCATCGCCGGCATCGTGGTAGCCGCCCCATGCCTGGATGGTGGGCTCGGTGCCCTTAACGACCAGACGGGCCTCACCGATACGGTCATAGGTCTGATAGATGGTCTCGTGGCAGCGCTTGGTGCGGTAGCTGAAATCGGAGTAGGGCTCAATGATCTGTATGCCGCAACGCTGGTTGAACAGCGAACGGAAACTTACGTAAGCCAGCTTCTGTGAGAAATCGGAACCCACGCCAAAGGGATATGACGAGCCGTAGCCGTCAACTACAATCTTATAGAGTCCGCCCTCAGGAACCTCAGACAGGTCAATTCTGTATACAAAATCGCCCGATGAACGGTCCTGGCCGATCTCCTTGACCTGGCCGGAGCAGATCTTTTTGCCAACCTTGCCCGATTTCTTGAGCTTATATACGGTGTAGCCGGGCAGGGCTCCCTCAATCTTGCGTGTTCCGCCGTCGCCCAGATAGATGGCCATGTTGGCAAAACGTTTGGTCGAGAGGGCGCTGTATGCTACCTGATTGGTCTTGATGGCCTCGCAGAATACCTCCTTGTCCTTGAACTTGAACTTATAGGAACCGTAGGGAGTGTCAATCGTGTATTTCTTGCCGTTCTCAAGGGTGGGGACGGTAAGATAGATAAAGTTGTCACACTGGTCGGCAGCGGCGGCGATGCGGTTCACGGCAAGGGCCGGCTGTCCGTTGACTTTCCACTGCGCGGGATCGGAGATATCGACCTCATTGACATCAAGTGTGTCACTCACATAGAATAGCTCGATCACATTGTCCGCTGCTGTGCGGATCTCCCTGAAAGTAAGTTTGGCACTGGCCGAAAATGTTAGAAACAGGCCAAAAACGGCGGTTAGTATTGTTCTCATAAAGATTTAGGTTGTTTAGTGGCCGCAAATTACAGAAAAAATGTGTACGTTTGGCAATCTAATCATAACTATGTTTGCAAATGGTCCTATTTAAAGAAGTAAGGTGCTTGAAGAAAGCATTGCTAACCGCGTTCATTGCCTTTCTGAGCTGTCAGGTCAACGCACAAATCTTTAACAACAAATCTGATTCCAAGTGGGATGTGATGAGCTCCCGGAACTATGATGTCATCTATCCGGAAGGTGCTGACTCGATGGCATTTAAATTCGCCTCCTTATTTGAGAGATACCGTTCCGATGTAAGCTTGTCATCAGGATTGCTGCCCAACCAAAAGGGGAAAAGGAATTTCCCGATTGTGCTCATGAACCATTACGCCGATCCTACGGGCGTTGTCATGTCCGCCCCGTTCGAGTCTCATCTGTCTACCTATCTTTCGCCCGGCATTCTGTTCTCTCCTCTCAGGACCGACGTGCTTGACGCCATTCATGAGAACCGTCATATCTCACAGATTGAGGCAGGACGTACGGGTGACTGGAGATGGACGCCTTATCTGTTGGGTGATATGGGGCCCGCACTGGCCTTTAATTTATATTCCAATAAGGCATTGACCGAGGGTGATGCGGTCGTTATGGAGACGGCTCTCACCAACTCCGGACGAGGCCGCACTGCCGACTTCCTGGAGTATTTCAGGATGGCGTTTGACAACGGCGAGTACCGCAACTGGTATCGTTGGAGATACGGTTCACAGAGACTGTATACCCCTGATTACTATAAAGTGGGTTATATGACGGTAGCAGGTATAAGGACACATGCAGGATATGATGACTATTACGCTCCTACGTTCATGGAGAACTATCTGAAGAACGTTTCCACCTTTACATGTTTCCGGGCATTCTCCAAGAGCGTCCGTTCTGTCACAGGCAAGTCCGTGAATGAGATGTGGGGTGATGTGTCGACTGATTTTGAATGGATATGGAGGGAGGATGACCGTAAACGCGGCCCGTTCCAGGAGCTGCTGCCCGTGCTCCGGGACGACTCCAGGTATTTCTACGATTACGGGAATGCTTGGCAGGCAGGTAACGGTGACATCATAGCTACGCGCAAGAGTATGGATGAGACTCCGTCCATAGTTCGTATAACTCCCGACGGAAAAATCAGTAACCTTATACGTCTTGAGACTTCATGGATAAAGATGACCTATTCCAAATATACGGATTGCATTTATTGGACAGAACCCGGGCATGACCGCTCCTTCAGTGGCATCGTGTCAGGAAATCTCAGGATGATGAGTCTGTCTGATCTCTCCAATAAGAAGTTCCTGACCCGTGGCTCCATATATCATTCACCCATGGCATCAAATGACGGAAAGAGACTTGCCGTGGTCGAGTTCCTTGATGACGCGAGCTATCGTATAGTGCTCATGGATGCGGTGAACGGAAAGGAACTCAGGTATATAAGCCTGGACGGTGAGGTTCAGGTGTTGGACCTTGCTTTCTCGGCCGATGACCGTTTCGTGGTATTCAGCGGAATTGATTATGAGGGTGTAGGGTTGTTCATTACCGATTTCAACGATGTGAACAGACTCGAGGGACCGGTCCCGTTTTCTGTAGTCGATATGAAATCCGAGGACGGGATGATCTATATGACGTCCGATAAGAACGGCACGAAGGAGATCTATTCCTACCGTCTTGAGCCGGCTGACGGCGACGCAATGCCCCGTCATGGAGTGATGACTCAGCTTACCAATACCAAATACGGTGTCTCATATCCGTTCGTAAAGGATGGAGAGATTTGTTTTTCTGCCTTGACTCCTCAGGGACGTATGCTGTCAAGGGCCGCCGAGTCATATTCCAGAGAGGTGGAGTTTGACGAATTCGTGTCAAACCCCATTGCCGACAAACTCACCATGCAGGAAAAAGAGTTGCAGGGAGAGAGGGATACGTACTATAAGAAAGAACTTTCTGATGACAGGATAATTCACGGCAACTATAACAAAGGTGCGAACTTTGTGCGTATCCACTCCTGGATGCCGTTTTTCTCTAACCAGGGTTTCTTTAATTCTTCAGTGGCTGGATTCGAGTATGAACGGCTGTCACTGGGAGCGACGGCAATATTCCAGAACCATATAGAAACCCTGACCGGTGCCATGGCTGTATCGGCTCATCCCGATCCTTTTGATAGTGAGAGTGTCAAGCCGTGGAAGTTCGGATTCCATATGAATACGACCTACATGGGAATGGTTCCCAAGTTCGAATTCACCTTGGATGTGGGTGACAGGAGTGCCTTGAGGGCAGTGTCGGGCTTTTGGAATGATACTATCATCCATGTGAGTAACGAGTTCAGGGACCGCAACGGCAAGACCAAAACGTCGATAGCGGGATCGGCCTATGTATTTCTGCCGCTTGACCTTACCGGCAACGGCTGGAAGAAGAATGTACAGGTGGGAGTAGGTGTGGCCGGCAGTAACGACCAGCTTGCTGCCGGAGCCCGTAATATAATCCTTAGGCGTGACGGTAGTATGACGTCATTTGATACCGATGACCCCTTTACCAGGGACTTTTATGATAATGTAAGGTTTCTGGCCGATGCCCAATTCGAGATAAAACTTCCGATACCTTCATCACGTATTACTCCTAAGTGGGGAGTGGGAGGTGTTGCTCAGTATACAAGAAGCAAACATCTTGGAACGGTAGGATTTGACCTCTATGGTTTTACACCCGGACTGTCGACGGTTGACGGACTGCGTGTGGAACTGGCAGGCCAGCACAAGATTTATGACGCTTTTGATGAGTTGAAGGATGCCTGGGGAATGGGTGTGATGGATGTCCGTCCCAGAGGTTTCACCACATTTGTATCGGAAGCTTTCCTTTTAAGAAGCAACACATCGGCGCGTGTATCGGTCGACTATTTTACTCCTTTTGCTCCCGTGGACCTTGCACTGGGTCAGGTGGCATACCTGAGGAACCTTGAGCTCAACCCGTTCGTGGACTACACCATGTGCTCATCGGACCATGGCATGAAGGACCTCTACTCGGCAGGCGTGAACCTTATGTTCAGGTTTGAGAAACTGATTCTGCCAAGTACGTACAAGATAGGTGTGCAGTATGCGCGTAATGGCGGAACCTTGATTGAAGAGCACTGGAACACCAAGGCAAACAGTATAAGTATTGTGGGAGGTATCAGTTTCTGATATCACCTCGGAACGACCTGGAATTGCGGCCTGACGGTAGTGTTGGGGTGCAAACTGTAATCAAATAGGAATGTGTACCAGTCATTCTTGACCAGGTGCAACGTGACTGCCAGCCCCTGATAAGTATTGGGGGCTGACATGTTTGATATGTAGTTGCCCAGCGACCAGACGGTGAGGTGCCTGATGGGACGGTACCTGTAGTCGGGCAGGGTGCGTACGGGCTGGACTACATGGGGATGACCGCCTATGATATGGTCCACGCCGTGGCGGTAGAGCCAGTCTTCAAGTCTTTTCTGTGAGTTGTCAGGTTCCAGACGGTACTCAGTGCCCCAATGCATGCAGGCTATTATGCAGTCGGCTTTCAGGACTCTGGCTTTCTCAAGGTCTCTCTTTATGACGGTGGTGTCGATGTAGTTGACTATGCAGGGCGGGGCTACAGGTATTCCGTTGGTATCATACGTGTAGTTGAGCAGGGCTATCCTTACTCCGCCATGCTCCACGATATAGGGGTAGAGGGAGTCGCGCTCAGCCTGGTTGCGGTAGGTGCCCAGATGGGCTATACCCAGGCTGTCCAGACGGTCCAGCGTGCTTATGAGTCCGCTGTTACGTCGGTCCAGACAGTGGTTGTTGGCGGTCAGGAATATGTCGAATCCGGCGTCACTGACGGCTTGGGCCAGCTCCACGGGTGAGCTGAACTGCGGATAGCCGGTAAACGGTGTGCCGCCCAGCGTGGTCTCAAAGTTGCAGACAGCAATATCGGCTGCCTCAATCTCAGGGGTTACCTGAGTGAAACAGCCGCTATAGTCATATGTTCCGGCAGCGGTCCGGGCCTGTTCAAGCTGGGCCTTGTGCTGCATTATGTCACCTGCAAAATATATGGTTACCTTCTGGGCCGATAAACTCAGAGTGCTGCAGGCAAGCAGCAGAGCGCTTATGCGAACCGGCCAGACCATATCCGGGATTTACTGATAGATGCTCTTCTGACCAGCCAGGAGGGTGTTCTTCATAAGCGAGCAGATGGTCATGGGACCTACGCCGCCGGGAACAGGGGTGATGAAGCTGCACTTGGGAGCTACCTCGTCAAACTGGACATCGCCGCTCAGACGGAATCCGCTCTTCTTGGTGGCATCGGGCACACGGGTGGTGCCTACGTCTATGATTACGGCGCCCTCCTTGACCATATCGGCCTTTACGAATCCGGGCTGGCCCAGTGCTGCTACTATGATATCGGCCTGCAGGCACTCCTCCTTGATGTTGGCGGTGTGGCTGTGGCATATGGTTACGGTGCAGTCACCGGGGTTGGACTTCTGCATGAGCAGGCTGGCCATGGGCTTGCCTACGATGTTGCTGCGGCCCAGTACTACGGCTTTCTTGCCGCGAGTCTCTATGTTGTAACGCTTGAGCAGCTCCATGATGCCGTTAGGTGTGGCCGATATGAAGCAGGGCAGACCTATACTCATGCGGCCTACGTTGATGGGATGGAAACCGTCCACGTCCTTGCGGTAGTCGATGGCCTCGATCACATGCTGCTCATTGATATGCTTGGGCAGAGGGAGCTGTACTATGAATCCGTCTACGTCAGGGTCGTTGTTGAGCTCGGCTACCTTGGCCAGCAGGACCTCCTCGGTTATGTCGCTCTCAAAACGGATCAGGGTTGACTTGAATCCGCATACCTCGCATGCCTTTACCTTGGCAGCTACGTATGTCTCACTTCCGCCGTCATGACCAACCAGAATGGCGGCCAGATGGGGGCGTTTCTCACCTCTCTCTACCATTGCGGCCACCTGGGCTGCAATCTCCTGTTTTACTTGTTCGGCTACTGCCTTTCCGTCAATTAACTGCATATGTTTTCGGTATTTATCTTCTCATCATCATTGAACCCAGACCGGGCAGTTTGGCACCTGCCACGTTCTTCATCATCTTGCGGGTCTGCTCGAACTGCTTGATCATGCGGCTCACCTCCTGCAGGGACTGGCCGCTGCCCTTGGCTATGCGGTTCTTGCGTGACTGGCTCTTGTCCAAAAGTTCGGGGTTGCTGCGCTCCTGCGGGGTCATGGAGTAGATCATGGCCTCTATGCCCTTGAACGCATCATCGTTAATGTCGATATCCTTTAGGGCCTTGCCTACACCGGGAATCATACCCATGAGGTCCTTTACGTTACCCATCTTCTTGATCTGTCCTATCTGCTCCAGGAAGTCGTTGTAGTCAAACTTGCCCTTGCCCATCTTTTTCTGCAGACGCTTGGCCTGCTCGGCATCGAACTGCTCCTGGGCACGCTCCACGAACGATACGATATCGCCCATACCGAGTATGCGGTCGGCCATACGCTCGGGGTGGAAGACATCGAAAGCATCCATCTTCTCGCCGGTTCCCACGAACTTGATTGGCTTGTTTACGACGGTACGGATGGAGAGGGCGGCACCGCCACGGGTGTCACCGTCAAGTTTGGTAAGTATCACGCCGCTGAAGTCAAGGCGCTCGTTGAACTCGCGGGCGGTGTTCACGGCATCCTGACCGGTCATGGCATCGACCACAAAGAGTATCTCGTTGGGGCTTACCGCCTCCTTGATGGCAGTGATCTCCTGCATCATCATCTCGTCAATGGCCAGACGGCCGGCGGTATCGATTATAACCACGTCATAACCTTTGGCGCGGGCCTCCTTTATGGCGTTCTGGGCTATCTCTACAGGTTTGTTGTTACCCTCCTCGGTATAGACGGTTACGCCTATCTGCTCACCCAGGACCTTGAGCTGGTCTATGGCTGCGGGACGGTATACGTCACAGGCAACGAGCAGGGGCTTCTTGGCACGTTTGGTCTTGAGCAGGTTAGCCAGCTTGGCACTGAAGGTGGTCTTACCGGAACCTTGCAGACCGGCCATGAGCACTACGGCGGGGTGTCCCTTTACATCGATATCCACGGCCTGGCCGCCCATGAGGGTTGCGAGTTCGTCATGGACCAGCTTGACCATGAGCTGTCCGGGACGGACCGATGTGAGCACGTTCATGCCCAGGGCCTTCTCCTTGACGGTATCGGTGAACTGCTTGGCGACCTTGTAGTTTACATCGGCATCAAGCAATGCCTTGCGTACGTCCTTGAGGGTTTCGGCAACGTTAACCTCAGTGATTTTGCCTTCACCCTTCAGTATCTTGAGTGACCTTTCAAGTCTTTCGGATAGATTTTCAAACATGCGATCTTGATTTGAGACTGCAAAATTAGCAAAAAGTCTGCAATTTGCAGCAAATCCAGGGGCACAAAGGGGACGGTTCTATCTGTGCCCTTTTGGAAATTTATCAAGGTGCACAGAACTTTTGGGGTATCGGTATCGGAAACCATGGCCGCCCGTGGGCTTGTGAACGGGAGGGGCCCGCTCCGAAGGAGTGGGAGGGATAGCGCGAAGCGCGTAGTTTCAGATACCGATACCCCAAAAGTTCTCCTGGAAAAAGGGCACAGATAGAACCGTCCCCTTTGTGCCCCTTTGGGTCAGCGGCCGGAGAGGTAGAGCATCTGGCGGATCTCTTCGTTGAATTTGCGGGCGGAGCAGAGTTTCTCCAGGGTCAGATGTAGGCGGTAACGCCAGTAGTTGTTGGAGTCGGCCGGGACGTTGATGCGCTCCGATGCGGGGTCCTTGGCCCTGAGCGAGCTGCTGAGTGAGAGCCAGTCCTGCAGCGGGAATATGGCCAGCATGGAGGGCGATGCCAGATGGGCCGATATCACGCTGGCGCAGGCGGCCACTGTGGCTTTCTTGCTCGATATCACGCTGTTGGGCTCCATCTCGTCCTCAATCCAGGCACGCAGCACGCTCATGTCATGCGTCGATGTGGTGCAGACCGACATGTAGGGGTAGGTTGCAGGGTCCGATACGCTAACACCCATGTTCTTGGGCATGCGCTGAACCTCGAGGCTGAGTATGCGCAGACGGTCCATGATCTCGGGAACGCATGACGGAATCATGCCCAGGTCCTCACCGCAGACGATCATGTCGGTGGCCTCAATGAGGGCGGGGAGCTTGGCCATGGCCGACCGGCTCCAGAACTCGTTGTTGCGGTTGTAGTAGAAGTCGTCATGCAGATAGCGGAAAGCTGCTTTCTCCTGCTCCCCGAGTGCCTGGAACACAGGCGTGTCAAATGCGTTGATGCGGGGATGGTAGGTGCCGGGACGGTGGGCGTCCTCAAGGAACAGGACGTTGGTCTCAGGGGTGCCGGCAGGTGCCGTGGCATGGAGTGCGGGGTTGAACGGGAATCCCTTGTCCCACATCTCCTGCGGGGTGTAGGAGATAGCGGGATTGAAACGTCCCATAAGTCCGCTGCTATACTGGAGAGGTACCTCCCAGATGCGGAAGAATCCCAACAGATGGTCTATGCGGTAAGCGTCAAAATAATCGGCCATCTTACGGAAACGGGCTATGAACCAGGCATAGCCGTCACGTGCCATGTTATCCCAGTTGTAGGTGGGCATTCCCCATTTCTGGCCGTCTACGGCAAAGGCATCGGGCGGCGCTCCTGCCTGACAGTCAGTGTGGAACAGCTCAGGGTGAATCCATACGTCACAGCTGTTGCGGTTCACGCCTATGGGTATGTCACCCTTGAGCAGGATACCCTTGCGGTTGGCGTATCTCTTGACCTCAGTGAGCTGACGGTGAAGATGGAATTGTATGAAATAATGCTTACGTATCTCGCGGAAATGACTGTTGCCCGATGCACAGAAGCGGTCCAGCAGGGCAGGGCTGTATTCCGACTCTTTCCACTTGCTGAAATCGGCCGTTCCGTACCTGTCACGCAGGTAGCGGTAAAGGGCGTAGGGCTCAAGCCATGAACGGTTGGCGCTGAAGAAGTTACGGAACTCCTTGCTGCGTATGCACTCGTCGCCGAATTCCAGATAGAGCAGGTTCAGATAGTCGGTCTTGAGCTTGTACACTCTCTCGTAATCAATCTGGGGCAGGGCGTTGAGAGCCTTGCGCTCTTTCTGCGCCGCCTTAAGAAATTTCTTGTCAGAGAGCTCACCTACAAGTTCCAGGTCTATGTAGATGGGGTTGAGCGCGAACGATGAGTTGGCGCTGTAGGGGTAGGAATCTCTCCAGGTGCAGGTCAGGGTGGTGTCATTGACGGGCAGGGTCTGAATGACGCTCTGTCCCGTGGCGGCGGCCCAGTCCACGAGCAGCTTGAGGTCAGTGAACTGACCTATGCCGAAGTCGCGCTCGCTGCGGAGCGAGAAGACCGGTATGGCTGTGCCTGCGCCTTTCCAGCGCGGGCGGTTGTTCAGGTGTACGTATGGCAGTGCTATGGTACGCTGTTCCATTCCGCCGTCAGGGTACTCCTTCCAGCGGTCCGATAATACCAGGCGGGGTGCTCTGGTGTAGGGTATGGCGTGCAGGGATCCCTCTTCACGGCGGGTAATGATGCCGTCGGTCTGCACCATGTAGCTGTAGGTTATGTCATTGCCGGAGAGCTCGTCATCATCGAACTCATAGTCGGTGAACCAGGTACCGGCACCGTTGTTACTCATGTCAAGGCAAAGCTGGGTGCCGTCGGACATATTGAGGCATAGGTAGAGGTTCTCGCCCCATCGGGTGTTGTACTCTATCTGGAAATGAATCTTCATGACCCTGAACTTTATATTGAGACAAATATAGTCAAAAATCGGAAACAGCGCTACAAGGTATCCCTACTTGATATGAAAAAGGGTTTTCAACCGGTTTGGGAAAGTTTTCAACAATCATAAAATTAGCGCGCGTTTTTTTTCCTTGTAAATGCGTGCGAGGTTACTTTTGTTGACATCAGACAACATTCATAAACTTATTATAACCAAAACAGTTAATAATCATGGAATTAAAGCAGGAAGGCATCTATGATGCCACCTCCCTTGGAAAGGGAAAGATGCTGGTGCTCGGCTTCCAGCATATGTTTGCCATGTTCGGTGCAACGGTACTCGTACCGCTTCTGACCGGTCTCTCTGTCTCCGCAACTCTGCTTTTTGCAGGTATCGGTACTCTGGTCTTTCACATCATCACCAAGTTTAAGGTGCCCGCATTCCTGGGATCGTCATTCGCATTCCTGGGAGGTTATGCCGCAGTAGTGGAGCTCGGTGCCGCCGAGTCTATGTCACAGACAGAGGCTCTGACCTATGCCTGCGTGGGCGTGTTCTGCGCCGGTCTGCTCTATTTCGTGCTGGCAGCCCTCATCAAGGCCTACGGCGTACAGAAGACCATGCGTTTCTTCCCGCCTGTAGTGACCGGTCCTATCATCATATCCATCGGTCTGATACTTTCATCGAGTGCCATCAACAACTGCCAGGCAAATTGGTGGATCGCACTTCTTGCTATCGCTATCATTGTTATCTGCAATATATTCGGTAAGGGTATGATCAAGATCATCCCCATCATTCTGGGTGTTATCGGTTCATACATTGTAGCCGCCTGCTTCGGTCAGGTTGACTTCTCGGCCGTAAACAGCGCAGCTTGGTTCGGATTACCCGTTGAGTGGAGCAGAACCGGTCTGAGCGCAGTAGTCAGCCATCCCGACGGTGCATTCCTTACCACTGCCATCATCACCATCATGCCTATAGCAATCGCTACCATGATTGAGCATATAGGTGATGTATGCGCCATCTCATCGACCTGCAACCGCAACTTCATCGGCGATCCCGGTCTGCATCGCACTCTTATGGGTGACGGTCTGGCAACAGCCCTGGCAGCCATGTTCGGTGCTCCCGCCAACACTACATACGGCGAGAACACAGGCGTGCTCAACCTGACCAAGGTGTTCGATCCCAAGGTTGTACGTATTGCCGCATTGCTGGCTATACTGTTCTCGTTCTGCCCAAAGTTCGCCCAGATTATCTATGCTATGCCTACCGCTACCGTGGGTGGCGTATCACTGGTACTCTACGGTATGATATCGGCAGTAGGTGTTCGTAACCTGGTTGAGAACAAGGTTGATTTTACAAATAACCGCAACGTGCTGATCGCAGCCCTGATCCTGGTGCTCGCCATCGGTATCAGCTTCGGCCCCGGCAGCATATCATTCGGTAAGGTTGCCCTGTCCGGTCTGGCTGTTGCAGCTCTGGTAGGTATTATCCTGAACGCAATCCTTCCCGGTAAGGATTTCAACATGTCACTTGGCGAGTACACGAGCGGCAAGCGTGCCAATTCAGACTCCGAGGTGGGAAAATGAGACTTAACACACTATTTATCATATTGTTTAATTAACTTTTTACAAAATGAAAAAATTCGTTGCATTTGCAGGTTTCGCCCTGCTGTCAGTAGGTGCTTTCGCACAGACTAACTTACAGATGTTCTATGATCTGGGTAAGGATCGTAAGTATGTAACTACTACTCTTGAGATGTTCAAGGGCGATGACTGGGGTAGCACATTCTTCTTTGTAGATTATGACTATACAACCAAGGATCAGCGTGACATCAATATCTACGGTACACAGAACACTTACATGGAGATTGAGCGTGCCCTCAACTTCTGGCAGGATACACAGCTGGGTGCCCTGAGCGCACACGTTGAGTTCCAGGCTGGCAGATTCGGCGGTTTCTCTGCACGTAACTGGCTGTTCGGTGCCGAGTATTTCCTGCATAACGCTGATTTCTCAAATACATTCACTCTTGCACTGCTGTACAAGGCATATCCTAACGATAACGCATCGGACCTTCCTCTTCAGTTCTCAGGCGTATGGGGTATGAACAACCTCTTTGGCGTTGAGGGTCTGAGATTCTCAGGTTTCCTGGATTTCTGGGGTGAGAACAACAACTACAACGACGGTAAGTTCAAGTTCCTCTCTGAGCCTCAGCTCTGGTACAAGGTAGGTCAGTTCTTTGAGTGCCCCAACCTGAACGTAGGTGGTGAGGTTGAGCTTTCTTACAACTTTGCCGGCGACGGATTCGTATGCAATCCTTGCCTGGGTCTCAAGTGGGAGTTCTAATCTGAATTATAAGGTGTAACTAATCATCAGGATTATGTCTTTCCTTAAGATATTCGGATTCGATCCCGAAAAGCATAGCGTCAAGACAGAGATCGTGGCCGGTCTGACCACATTCCTGACTATGGCCTATATCCTGTCACTGAACCCTGACATTTTCAGTGCACTGGAGTCGGCAGGTATGCCCAAGGGTGCTGTGTTCACAGCAACCGCTCTCGCCTCACTGGTAGGTACCCTGGTTATGGCTATCTATGCCAAGAAACCTTATGCCCTGGCTCCCGGTCTGGGCCTGAACGCCTTCTTTGTATACACTGTATGCCTGACCCTGGGTTACTCATGGCAGTTCGCTCTTACAGCAGTACTTATTGAGGGTATCATATTCATCATCCTTACCGTGACCAACATCCGCGAGGCTATCATCAACGCCATCCCGGCTTCGATGAAGAATGCAGTGAGCGTTGGTATCGGACTGTTCATCGCATTCATCGGCCTTAACAACGCCGGTATCATTGTCGATGAGGGCGGCACAATCATCGCTCTGGGCGATATCACAAGCGGTACAGCCCTGCTGGCTATCGTAGGTCTCATCATCACCTCCGTTATGCTCATCATGAAGGTGCCCGGCGCTATGCTGATCGGTATCCTCCTGACCGCTATCATCGGTGTTCCGTTCGGAATCACCAAGTTCAACGGACTGGTTGACGTACCCCCTTCGATCTCTGACATCGCTCTTAAGTTCGAGTGGGACAAGATCCTCTCCCTGGATATGATTGCCATCGTATTCACATTCCTCTTTGTTGATATGTTCGATACCATCGGTACCGTAATCGGCGTATCAAAGAAGGCCGGAATGGTGAACCCTGACGGCACAATTCCCGGTGTAAAGAAGGTTCTTATGGCCGATGCAGTCGCTACCGTTGCAGGTGCCGCTTTCGGTACCAGCACCACTACAACATATGTTGAGAGTGCATCGGGTGTAGCCAGCGGCGGACGTACAGGTCTGACAGCTTTCACTACAGCAATCTGCTTTGCCGTATCACTGCTGTTCGCTCCTCTGTTCACTGCAATTCCCAGCGCAGCTACCGCTCCCGCACTGATCCTGGTTGGTGTTATGATGATGGCTCCTGTAAGAGAGATTGACTTTGATGACTTTACCGAGGCAATCCCCGCTTACATTACCCTTATCATGATGCCTCTGGCATACAGCATCTCTGACGGTATCATGCTTGGTGTTATCTCTTATGTCCTGCTGAACGCACTGGGCGGCAAGACCAAGAAGATATCAGGTATGATGTGGGCTCTGGCAATACTATTCATATTGCGCTACCTGTTCCTTGTAGAACACTGATGCCTTAGGGTATAAAAACTCAGGGCGGCTTCCGTGTGGGAGCCGCCCTGATTGTTTTGTCGAATGCCTGTCTTATTCGTTTATCCCCTTTATGTTACCGGTGGTGGTATCGAACGTGATCTTGGTATCGGCGTTCTTGCCCATGATGGTGGTCGATACGACCTCAACCTTACCGAACTGTGCTATCTGGATCTCGTCCTCAAAAAGGGTCAGACGGTTGTTGTATATCCTTACACTGGCGCGTCCGGGTATGCGGTAGTAGAGGAATGCGTTCTGCTTGGATGACTGCTTTTTGGTGTCCTCACCGTAGCCGGCTGTCATCTGGCGGTCCGTGATGTCAATCCATACGGGTTCACCGGCCAGATTGTCAACCGGAAGTATGCCCAGCTTGGATGAGAACCGGAGCAGTATCTGCTTGGCCACGGGGCTGTCAGGGGTGACATTGACGGTGAATGTAATGTGCTCAGTCTCTTCTGTGCCGTTGAACAGGGTGAGCAGGGCGTTCTCCTGTGCTGTGAGCGACTCGAGCATGAACTTGAGCGACTCACCGTCAGTGGGGACAAAGTCAGCCTGGCCGCGGGTGATGGCGTTGCGGCTCTCACGTATGTTGTATATCTCCTTGGCGGTGAGCTCGGCCATCTTGGCGGTGGAACCGGCCATGAGAATCTCCTCGGTCATGTACTCCTGGGGGTTGACCTTGCGCTCAGCCTTCTGGGAGGGTGCGAGTGACTGACGGATGGCGGGTTTCTCTATGTGTACGTTGACTGCCTGGATGATACCCTCATCGGTAAGTTCCATATAGGGGCGGTTGCCCTTGGATGGGAAGGTGAGGGTGTAGAGTTGCTCCTTGTCAGGAGTGCCCTTGGGCGTTATGTCCACGCTCTCAATGCTCCATACCTCCTCGGCCTTGTCACGTACGTTGTTCAGACGCAGGTAACGCTCGGCGTAGCGTGAGAACTCGCCTGGCTTGAAGGTCTGTTTCTGTGCCTTGACGGTTACTGTGAGTGTGGTCTTGGGCAGCCAGTACGAGACTGCATCCTTGGTCACACCCGGCTCATAGGGGGTCGATGTCCCCTGCGCGGAGACCATCATCACTGATACGAGCAGCCCTGCTGTGAGGGCGGTTTTCTTTATGTTCATTTTCATGATTTTTCCATTTGTAACCATGCCTCCGGCAGCGATAGGGCTATATCGGCCGATGTCATGGCGGTCATGCTGTATTTCTGTGCGGCAATGTCGCCTGCAAGACCGTGCATGAATACCGCGATAAACGCAGCCTGGTCATGACGGTAGCCCTGGGCGAGCAGTGCCAAGACTATTCCTGTAAGTACATCACCCGATCCGGCGGTGGCCATGCCGGGGTTGCCTGTGCTGTTCACGTAGAGCGTGCCCTCGGGAGTCACCGTGACGGTGGGCGCTCCCTTGACGACTACCGTGATGCCGCATTCGCCGGCAAGCTGTGCAGCTTTCTTTATCATATCCTGGTAGTCGCTGCAGTCGCCTATGAGACGTTTGAGTTCGCCGGGATGGGGCGTGATGACCGAACCTACTGGTACATATTCAAGCATGTATCTGCTGGTGGATATGATATTCAGGGCATCGGCATCGAGTACCATGGGGTAGGCGGCGCTTTTGAGCAGTTTCTCGAGTATGGCAGCCTGTGATTCACCCTTGCCCAGGCCGGGTCCGGCTCCAACTGCGTTGTAACGGCTCAGGTCGGTGTTGGCGTAAAGGTCATCAGAATGGATTACCATGGCCTCGGGGACTGATATCTGGAGTATGTCGTTGTTTGATGAAGGGGTGCAGACGGTGAGCAGTCCTACGCCAGAACGCATGCATGCCCTGGCTGAGAGGACGGCCGCTCCTGCCATTCCGGGGCTTCCGGCATAAAGCAGGGCGTGCCCCAGGTCGCCTTTGTGGGCCTGGGCCGGGCGGCTCTTGAGCATACCGCGGACAGTGTCGGGAGTGACTGTTTTTATGCTCGGGCCGACACCTGCTGAGCGTAGCTCACTGATGCATTTTTCTATGAGATTTTTATCCATAGTTTGGCAATTGCACTTGACAAAAGTACATTTATTTTGTTAAAAAAGGGCCATTCTTCTTTTTGCGACACACAAAAATGAAATGAATACTCAAAGTGACGCTTGATTTTGAGTACTTTTGCATAATAAAATTGACGACAAATGGCAACCATCAAGGTAAAGGACAGAGAGTTCGATATTTTTCTCAAGGAGGAGGATATCCAGAAAGAGATTAAGAGGGTAGCAGACGAGATAAACCGTGACTATCCCGATAAGGAACCCCTGTTCCTGTGCATCCTGAACGGCTCGTTCATGTTTGCCGCTGACCTGCTCAAGAACGTAAA
>JBGURN010000198.1:0-10359 GCA_045131955.1 Bacteroidaceae bacterium | reverse complement strand
AAAGCGGATGCAAAGGTAGAGGTTCTTGACATTACCACCAAACAATTCAACGACTTTTTTCCAAGATTTTTTGTTAATAAATATAACCTGCTGAGTTGGTGAGCCTTGAGATGAAGATCCGAAAAACAAAAAAAGAGGGGCACCGGATAGTGCACCTCTTTTTATACGTGCGCGAGCGCGAGAATTACTCTGCCTCGGGAGCGATGAGCTTATAGCCCTTACCATGGATGTTGATGATTTCAACTGAATCATCATCCTTAAGATGCTTGCGCAGCTTAGTGATATAAACATCCATGCTACGTGCATTGAAATAGTTGTCATCAATCCAGATTGACTTCAGGGCAAAATCACGCTGAAGAATCTCATTCTGATGAGCACAGAGCAGGTTCAGAAGTTCAGACTCCTTGGTGGTGAGCTTGGTTGACTTGTCACCGATAGAAAGGATCTGCTTCTTTGCGTCGAAGTTGAATTTGCCGATCTGATATACGGTAACCTCGCGATTCTTCTTGCCGTGAACGCGGCGAAGGATGGCCTCCATGCGAAGTGTCAGCTCCTCCATGCTGAAAGGCTTGGTGATATAATCATCGGCACCGATCTTAAATCCCTCAAAAATATCGTCCTTAAGGTTCTTGGCAGTCAAGAACATGATAGGAATATCGGAATTGATAGCACGGACCTCCTTTGCCAGAGTGAATCCGTCCTTCTTAGGCATCATGACATCAAATACGCAGATGTCATACTTGTTCTTGATGAAAGCCTTGTAACCGGCCTCACCGTCGGGACAAAGCTCAGCATTGTAGCCCTTGGCCTGAAGATACTCACGAAGGAGCATTCCCAGGTTCTCGTCGTCCTCACATAACAGGATGTTCAGTTTCTCTTCCATAACAATCTTATAATTTTGGGTTATTCGTTATTCTGTGGTAATGTGATAATAAATTTGGTTCCTGAACCAAACTCGCTCTCTGCCTTGATAGTACCCTTGTGGTTTACAATTATTTTCTTGACGTACGCAAGGCCTAATCCGAATCCCTTCACGTCATGACGGTTACCTGTATGTACGCGATAGAACCGGTCAAAGATCTTCTTAAGATCGTCCTTCTTTATTCCGATACCGTTATCGGAAACTGATATCATGAGTTTGCCGGGCTCGTTCCATGTACGAACCTCGAGATGCAATGCGACATCGGGCCTCTTATATTTTACGGCATTGTCCATAAGATTGAAGATGACATTGGTGAAATGCATCTCATCGACCATACCGAAAGGATCTTCTGTTTCAAAGATGGCGTCGATAGTTCCACCTATATTCTCAACCTTGAGCTTGAAGGTGTTAACTACACCATTGATAAGTTCATCGACATCCATTTCCTTGAGTTTCAAGGTGTTGCTCTGACGCTCAAACATGGACATCTGAAGCACTTTCTCAACCTGGAAACGAAGTCTCTTGGTCTCATCATTTATAACACCGGATATATGCTTGAAGAGCTGGGGAGACTTGGTCACGCTCTCGTCATTAAGCATCTGGGCTGCAAGAGAGATGGTGGATATGGGAGTCTTGAACTCGTGGGTCATGTTGTTGACGAAGTCGTTCTTTACCTCAGTAACCTTACGCTGACGCATGATAAGGAACAGGGCAACGGCAAATGCCACCATCATGATGGTTATGAATATGAGCGATGGTATCATGAAGTCAACCGTATCGGCTATATAGTCATCAAGTGTGGGGAAACTTACACGGATGACACCCATACGGTTAGGTGAATCATTTCTGAATACAGCCTGAGAGTAACTGTTGGCTACCGAACTGGGATTAGCGTTTTTACTGGCATAGATGGTTCTACCTGTATTGGTAGTGAGAACGTACTCGTACGGTATCTTGATCTCATTGTTGGCAAACTGGTCTGCAAGTTCATTCTCAAGAGCCGCCTTGGAGATTCTCTGCTGGAGAGGACGGTTGCTTGAGCTGTAGAGCATATCATATATTACCTCATATACAAGGTCCCTGTATCGGAGGTAGTGCTCGAGCTGGCGCTGCTGCATCTCTCTGGATCGCTCGGAGAGCTGACTGTCAGACTGGGAACGCGGAACCTGCAAAGAGGGCATGGTAGGCGAAGGTACTGAGGGCTGGATGCTCTCGATACTCTCAGAGAAAGAGAAGGTGCCGTTCTGAAAAGAGAACGACTGCTGCCTGTACGAACCCATGGGGGGATAGTTGTCGAAGTTGGAGTTACGCTCCATCTGGCGGATATCCTCCTCCAAATACCTAGCGGCCTCGTCCTTTTCAAGCTGATGAGCCACCTCATATAAACTGTTTTTGACCAACTGGTCAAAATGCTGATGACGCATGTTACTCATCTCCTTGATGTATCTCACCTGTAATGAGAGAAGTACAACAAAAGAGACAGCCATGACAGCGCTCAAAAACCAAACAACTTGCTTTTTCATACGGGCAAATATACGGATGTTTTTAAAAAGCCAACGATTTAACTTAAAAAATAAGCTAAAATTTAGATAAAAAAGGCGGAATTGAGTGAATTCCGCCTTTTGAAGTTAACAAAATAACAACTATCTTGTTTATTCCTCGTCTTTCTGTTTTGCCTCGAACTCCTTGATAAGTTTGTCCTGAACATCGGTCGGAACAAGCTCGTAACTGCTGAAGCTCATTACGAATGATCCGCTACCACCGGTGATGGAGCTGAGAGAGGTTGAGTAGGTTGACATCTCCTTGAGAGGTACCTTGGCGCGGAGCACCTGATAGTTACCCTCGCTCTCCATACCCATGATCATGCCACGACGTCCCTGGAGATCACTCATAACATCACCCATGTAATCAGCGGGCACGAGTACCTCAACATCATAAACAGGCTCAAGGATCTTAGGACCGGCCTCCTTGAAGGCTGCGCTGAATGCGTTACGGCCGGCAAGCAGGAAGGAGATTTCATTTGAGTCAACCGGGTGCATCTTACCATCATATACTATCACGCGTACGTCACGTGCGTATGAACCGGTAAGAGGCCCCTGCTCCATACGCTGCATGATACCCTTAAGGATAGCAGGCATGAAACGCGCATCGATTGAACCACCGACGATACTGTTAACGTATACGAGTTTACCACCCCACTCCAACGGATATTCCTCAACGCCCTTGACGGTCATCTTGAACTCCTGGTTGCCGAACTTGAACATATCGGGCATGGGTTTGCCTTCCTCATAAGGCTCTACGATGAGGTGAACCTCACCGAACTGACCGGCACCACCTGACTGTTTCTTGTGACGGTAGTCGGCACGGGCAGGCTTGGTGATGGTCTCACGATAAGGAATCTTGGGCTCATCGAAAGAGATCATCATCTTATCGTTGTTCTCGATGCACCACTTGAAGGTACGGAGATGGAACTCACCCTGACCGGAGAGGATAACCTGACGGAGTTCCTTGGACTGCTCGATTACGAGAGTGGGATCCTCCTCGCGCATGCGGGATACGATGGTCATCATCTTCTCCATATCGGCCTCATTAACAGGCTTGAGAGCACGTGAGTACTTGGAGTTGGGATACTTGATGAAGTTGAATGAACGCTCAGCACCCTCATTGAGAGTATTGCCGGTGCGTACATCCTTGAGCTTAACGGTGCAGCCGATATCACCGGGCAGAAGCTCGGATATCTGGATACGGTTGTTGCCCTGAGGAACGAATATCTGAGCTACGCGCTCCTTGGAACCACGGTCGGCGTTAAGCATATCCTGGCCCTCATGTGCCTTGCCGCACATAACCTTGAAGTATGATACAGCACCGATATGGGGTTCAATAGATGTCTTGAAGAAGAAGAGTGAAGTACCGGAAGCGTCAAGCTTGACCACATTGCCCTTGCTGTCCTTAACCTCTGCACCATGGGCAGGTGAGGGAGCTACATTACCAAGGAACTCAAGCAGACGGCTTACGCCGATATTATTTGAAGCCGATGCGCATACAATCGGGAAGAGGCTGCATGTCTCGATACCCTTGCGGAAACCGGCGCGGATTTCATCGATGGTGAGCTCGCCCTGATCGAAGAACTTCTCCATGAGAACTTCATCATTCTCAGCGGCTGACTCGGTAACGGTCTCACGCATCTTCTGAGCCCTGTCAGCAACTGAATCAGGAATATCCTCAGCTTTTACGGGTGAACCGTCGGTGAAGGTGAGTTTCTGGTTGAGGAGCACGTCAATGATTACCTTGAAACCGGGACCTGACTGCTCGGGGAACTGGATAGGAACAGATGACTTGCCGAATGTGCTGCGGATCTGCTCAACTATATTGTCATACTCACACTTTTCACTGTCAACGTGGTTGATAAGGAAGAAAGCCGGCTTGCCGAGTTTCTTAACCAGACGGTAGCTGTTGATGGTGCCCACGTCAACACCTCTTGTACCGTTAACGACCAGGACTGCTGCGTCACAGATATTCAGTGCAGTTACAGCCTGACCAGAGAAGTCATCAGAGCCCGGGCAGTCAAAGAAATTGAATTTTCTGCCGAACATCTCTACAGCAAATACTGTAGAATATACTGAGTAACCATACTCAAGCTCTACTGCGGCGGTGTCACTAACTGTGTTCTTTGAATTTACGGAGCCACGACGTTTAATGACACCGCCCTCAAAGAGGATGCTCTCGGAGAGAGTGGTTTTTCCTGATCCGGCCCCGCCAAGGATGGCGATGTTCCGGATTTCATCTGTTTGATAATTCTTCATTGTTTTGATTTATTGGTTGTAATCAGGTTAGTTAAAAAACATAGGTTCGCAAATATATCTATTTGTAGATACAAAAGCAAGAAAATCGATACGTAATTCAAGGTATTTTAAACTGGAAGAAACGGGATGATTCAACTCCCTGAAAACCACCCGGTTCAGTTATAATGAAGCAAAAAAGGGGGCTCAGTCCATGAAGAGGGAGCTGATGATGGAGTCACTTACAAACATGCGGGACTCGGGTATGAAGAGGCGGTCCCCATCTATCTGCAGGGAACCTGAATCGATAAGGGTGCGTGAAGACCTCATCAGGCGTTCATAATCGGAACCGGACAGTTTCCGAAGGTCAAGACCCTGCGCTGTCCTGAGGCGCAGCATGACCATCTCATTAAAACGGTCCGTAACGGATAGCTGTTCTGTCTCATAACGGGGTGCGCCCTGTTCAACCCCGGTCATATAGGAATCAAGATCGGAGGGGTTCCACTGACGGGAACGTCCGTCATATGAATGGGCACCGGCGCCCACGCCCAGATAGGGAGTACCATCCCAATAGCTGCTGTTATGACGCGAGCTGTAACCGGGGCGGCAGAAATTGGATATCTCATAATGTTCGAATCCGGCACGGCGCAGGCGGTCATTCATACGGTCGAACATGGCGGCGCAGGATTCATCGGACCGGGGAGTTATGCGGCCGGAGGCACGAAGGCGCTCCAGAGGAGAACCCTCCTCATAGGAGAGACAATATGAGGATATGTGCTGGACATCGAGTCCGGCAGCAGTCTCAAGGTCATGGAGTTGCATCTCATCGGTCTGACCGGGAAGTCCGTACATAAGGTCGATACTGACGTTGCCGATACCCGCCTGATGACAAATACGAACGGCATCGGCAGCCTGGGCTGATGAGTGCCGGCGACCCAGAAAACGGAGCATATCATCATCGAAGCTCTGCACTCCCATACTGATTCGGTTCACGCCCAGGTCATGAAGGGCAGTAACATACCGGAGCGTGACATCATCGGGGTTGCATTCAACAGTGAGTTCGATAAGTGAGTCGAGGCCGTATTCAGCACGGATAGCCTGAAGTACGGAACCTATCTGTCCAGGAGTGAGACGCGAGGGGGTGCCGCCTCCGAAATAGACGGTCTTGACATCCGATCCGCCCAGATACCCGCGGCGCTGACGCAGCTCCAGGCATAAGGCATCAACATAACGAGCGGCTTCATTCTCGCGCACGGTCGAGAAGAAGCCGCAGTATATACAGCGCCGGGAACAAAAGGGAATATGTATGTATATCCCGGCCAACGTTCTCAGATCATGGAGTTGATGACCTTCATCACATCCTCACCGATGGCATTGGCAGCCTCCATGGTTGAAGCCTCGGAATAGACGCGGATGATAGGTTCGGTGTTGCTCTTGCGCAGATGGACCCACTTATCCGGGAAGTCAATCTTTACACCGTCAATATCATTGATCTCCTCATTGGCGTAGATGCCTTTGACTTTCTCAAGGATGGCATCGACATCGGTACCGGGTTTGAGGTCGATACGGTTCTTGGCGATGAAGTATGCAGGATAGGTCTTGCGCAGCTCGCTGACTTTCTTTCCCTCATGTGCCAGATGACTCAGGAAGAGGGCGATACCTACAAGTGCGTCACGGCCGTAGTGCGAAGCGGGATAGATGACTCCTCCGTTACCTTCACCTCCGATGACCGCTCCGGTCTCCTTCATCTTGGTAGTTACATTGACCTCACCTACCGCAGCGGCATTATACTGACCGCCATACTGACGGGTGACATCACGCAGAGCGCGGGTTGAACTGAGGTTGGAGACGGTATTGCCGGGCGTGTGTTTGAGGACATAGTCAGCTACGGTTACGAGCGTGTACTCCTCACCGTACATAGCGCCGTTCTCATCGATGAAAGCCAGACGGTCGACATCAGGATCAACCACGAATGCCACGTCACGGCCACCCTTCTTCATGAGATTCATTATATCACCGAGATTCTTCTCAAGGGGCTCGGGGTTATGCTGGAAATCACCGGTTGGCTCACAGTAGAGCTTGTCCACACTCTGAACGCCCAACGCGCTCAGAAGTTCCGGAAGAATGACACCGCCCACAGAGTTGACACAGTCGATTGCGACCTTGAAGCCGGCCTTGCGGATAGCCTCGACATCAACCAGGTCAAGTGCCAGGACAGACTCTATATGACGACGGTTCATACTGTCATCGGTGCTATAGTGACCCAGATGATCGACATCGGCATAGACAAACTCCTCACGGTCAGCCAGCTCCAGAACACGGTTGCCGTCAGCTGCAGTCAGGAACTCACCGTCGGAGTTGAGCAGTTTGAGAGCGTTCCAGTGACGGGGGTTATGACTGGCAGTAAGAATGATACCGCCGTCAGCCTTAAGCCATGTCACGGCAAGTTCTGTGGTCGGAGTGGTTGCAAGACCGATGTCAGTCACGTCGAATCCCATACCCATAAGCGTTCCGCAGACTACCTGACGGACCATCTCACCTGACATGCGGGCGTCACGACCGACTACGATACGGCTTGCCGAGGGGTTACCCTCACGCACCCATGTAGCATATGCCGATACAAACTTTACGATATCTAGAGGAGTCAGGCCATTACCGGCGGGACCTCCTATCTCTCCGCGTATACCGGAGATGGATTTTACCATTGCCATATTCGGTGTTATTTATTTCTAGTTGTGATCGTTATTTCATAGAAAGCCGGATAGACATTGCTTGCGGCCAGTTGGGTACCCTGATTATGAGGTACGATAAGACGCACTTTCGCTCCGTCTGCGTTAATCAGTCCGGGTTTGATGAAGGGCATGAGCATGAGCCACGAGTTGGGTACAGAGTTACCGTATCTGTTGGGCATCACGCCGCTTCTGAATGATCCGGTATAGTTGTCACCCGTACGCTGCACATAGAAAACATCGGGTTCTCTCTCGTACGTATTCATGGACATCAAGTCACCGTTACGTACAAGCTGCTCGGTATAGCGCGCGTTGATATCCCATATCTCACCGCTCTTCATGAGACGTCCCTCGCCACGGCGTATGATCTGCATATAGACGCCGTTATCTGAGAAGAGGACATACTGATTGAGTGTTGAGTCAGGACCTGTAAAGGGATTGTTGGTGATTGTATCCTTAAGGAAATCGGCCAAGGAGATGACATCAATCTTATTGTCGGCAAGCCATTTGTTAATCTGTTTGGCCTCACGCTCCTTCTGGTCTGCGTAAGTCTCCTCGTCCTTACAGGATGCGAACATGAGAGACATGGCCAGCAGGCCGCCCATTATGTATATCAGTTTTTTCATATCACTTTTTGAACAGTTGTCTAATACATTCCTCATCACTATGGGACCACTCTTCAAGTCCCTTGTTGAACACCTCCACTGCCTCCTCAAGAGTGCCCTTGAACTCACCTCCGGCTGCATTAAGATGGCCGCCGCCATTATAGAACTCACTGCTGAAGCGGTTGCAGGGGACAGTTCCCGTAGAACGGAAAGAGAGTTTGATAAGTCCCAACTCCTTATCCTCACGGAAGAAAGCGCTGAGCAGTATTCCGTCAATTTGGAGTGGCATGTTCACGAATCCTTCGGTATCGCCCTTCTTGTATTTGAAACGTTTGAGTTCCTTATCGGTAAGGGTGATAACAGCTGTCGAACGCTCGGGGAACACCTGCATCTTGTCACAGAGCACATATCCCTGAAGACGAAGGCGCGACTCCGAATATGTATGGAAGACACGACGGTATATCTCATCCTTGTCGATGCCCTTCTCAAGCAGATGGGCTATAACCATGAAAAGGTTGCTGTTGTTGCTGCTGTAAGACAGGGCGCCGGTATCGGTCATGATTCCGGTATATATACACTGGGCGATATCCCTGTTGATCGAATCAAAATCACCGAGAGCGCAGATGAAGTGGAACACAAGTTCCGATGTAGACGAAGCCTCAGGGTGAGACAATGTCACGTCATAATTGGCTCCGGGATACGGATGATGGTCCAGAAGGAACTTCTTAGCCTTGGAATAAAGGAAACTGGCAGCTACCTTTCCGATACGACCCACCACGTTGAAGTCAAGGCAGCAGAGCACATCGGCATCATACACCAGTTTCTCTGATGACTCGGGGTCCCGGTCAAAGACCTTTATCTCATCAGCGCCGGGCAGCCACATAAGGAAATCGGGAGCGGAATCGGGAATGAGGACGTAGGTCTGTTTCCCCTTGCTCCTGAGATAGTGGCAAAGTGCCAGCGACGAACCTATAGCATCACCGTCAGGACCCATATGGGTCAATATGACATAACGGTCAGCCCAGCCAAGCCAGAACCTGAACTCAGATACGTCACTGCCGGAAAAAATATTTTCTATCATAGCTGCGCAAAGTTACTTATTCTTGATTAAACCACAAAGTTTTGAAACAGAGCCAATACGGTTGCAAAAGCGACACAGCCCAGGGCATAGACCAGATAACGGGACCGTTTCATTTTGGCCCACAGAAACAGCTGTATGACAACAAGATAGAAGACAAGTATGTTCCAACCGTGATGCATCGAAAGTTCAATCCTGGCGTACGGAAGGGAGGCCATGAACATAAGGAATGAGTTGAGCAGTCCGATAATCCATGTGAGAGCCGCGACCGTCAGACCGCGAAGCACCTGGATCCAACCCGTTATCCACAATGACATGGAGAGCGCCACCACCACGAACATGACTGGCACCACAAAGAGGTTGGCAACCAGCACATAAGTGGAGAACCCGGAAAAATGGTACATGATAAGCGGCGCCGTTCCTATCTGGGCCGACAAAGAGAGCGCCGTCACACGCCAGACATATCTTAGAGGAGGAAACTTGGGCATATAGAGATCCAGCAGGAGCGGCGTCAGCATCACGATGAAGAGTACCGCGCTGAACGAGAGCTGAAAACTCATGTCAAACAGTGCCGATGGGTTCACGACCAGCATGACAAGCGCCGCCACTCCCAGCGAGTTGAGAGCGGAGTTCTCCCTGCCCGCCGCCCTGCAGACCGCCACTATGGAGAACATGATAAGTGAACGGGTAATTGAGACGGGAAAGCCGATGGCATAGGCATAAGCCCACAATATTCCCATGACCAGCAACTGTCGCAGCCACTCCACCCTACGGAACACAAATCCGGGAAAGAGAAGATAGAGGAACCAGCACATGATACCCACATGGAGGCCCGATACCGCCAGTACATGGCTCACGCCCGATGTGGAATAGACTTCACGCAGTTCATCGCTGAGCGCACGTTTCTCACCCAGAGATACGGCCGATGCAACCGCGAGCGCATGCCCCTCAAGTCCCCACTCCGCATATTTTCGGATGATGCTGCGCCGTAGCCTGACGGAACTGGTACGCAGGTTTCCCCGCGCATCGGTCCGTGATATCTGCCAGTCCTTGGCCTGCACGCGCAGGGTACCTGATATGCCATGACTGAGCAGATATGACTCATAGTCAAAACCGGCGCCCTCACTTGACGGTTTGTTTATCTTTCCGTCGAACACGATTGTCTGACCCGGTTCCAGACCGGCTGCCGAACTGTCCTTGGGGAGATAAAGATAGATCCTGCTGCCACGATATAGGGAGTCGCTGA
>JBGURN010000197.1:0-1592 GCA_045131955.1 Bacteroidaceae bacterium | reverse complement strand
CGGAAGCATCTGTAAGAAATGAGCGCCTGCGCACGTGCACAACGAAGTCCTGCCTCGCCGCCCTTTACAGAGGCGGCCTTGCGGAAGGTCTGATCTGCTTCCAGCGCCATTCTCTGGGTCTCTGTCCAGGCGGTCATCCAAGGGGAAATTCTTGGAGCCGTAGCCATAAACGCCACATTCTCAAATACATCCGGCTCCCTAACAGCCCATTCTATGGCCTGATAACCGCCCACAGAGCTTCCAATCAACAATCCAATTCTCTTAATTCCCAAATGTTTACGTACAAGGACAAGCGCTTCTACAGTATCCCTTACAGTAACTGCCGGAAAGTCCAGCAAGTAAGGCTTCCCGGTAGCCGGGTTGATGCTGGCCGGGCCAGTTGTACCGTAGGGTGAGCCTATTAGATTTACACAGACCACAAAGTACTTGTCCGTGTCTATCAGTTTGCCAGACCCGGCCACTTGCGGCCACCAGTCCTCTACGTCGCTGTTAGCAGTAAGCGCGTGGCATACCCAGATTACCTTGCCGTCCTTTGGGCCTGCAGTGTGATAAACTATGTGCAGATCTTCCAGACAGCCACCGGCCTCCAGCTTAAAGTTTTGTATGTCAAGTGCTTGCCTTATCATTTATGCGCTGCTTCAAGGGCCTGCTCAAGGTCTGCGATTACATCTTCTGCATCCTCCAGTCCGATGCTGAGCCTCATAAGTTCCGGAGCGATTCCGGCGGCCCTCAGCTGCTCGTCAGTCAACTGTCGATGTGTATGTGAAGCCGGATGCAGAATGCAGCTGTGGCAGTCGGCAACATGAGTTTCTATAGTTATAAGCTGCAGGGAATCGATGAACTTCTTGCTGAATTCCCTGTCCCCTTTAAGACCTATGCACATTACGCCGCTGAAGCCTCCCTGAAGGTATTTTACAGCATCGGCATGATGCTTATCAGACTCAAGACCGGGATACTTTACCCAGGCTACGTCCGGGTGGCCTGCCAGGAAGCGGGCAACGGCAAGGGCGCTATCGCTGTGACGCTTGATCCTTAGGTGCAGGCTCTGCAGGCCAAGGTTAAGATAAAAAGCGTTCTGGGGGCTCTGTATGGCACCGAAGTCCCTCATCAGCTGGCTTGTAGCCTTAACTATGAAGGCGTTCTTACCAAAGGCCTTTGTATAAATAAGGCCATGATATGAAGCATCCGGGGTGCAAAGACCGGGGAACTTGTCGGCGTGCGCTTCCCAGTCAAAATTGCCGCTGTCAACAATTGCACCGCCGACTGCAACGCCATGTCCGTCCATATACTTGGTTGTGGAGTGGGTTACTATATCGGCCCCGAATTCGAATGGCCTGCAAAGTATAGGTGTAGCAAAGGTATTGTCAATGATCAGCGGCACTCCGTGAGAGTGGGCTATCTTTGCAAACTTCTCTATATCAAGCACTTCTACTCCCGGATTGGAAAGGGTCTCTCCAAATACCAGTTTGGTCTGCGGGCGTATGGCGGCAGAGATTTCTTCTTCGCTTGCATCGGGATTCACAAAGGTCACTTCAATACCAAGTTTGCCAAGGGAGGTACCCAAAAGGTTAAAGGTACCGCCATAAATGTTG
>JBGURN010000196.1:0-56689 GCA_045131955.1 Bacteroidaceae bacterium | reverse complement strand
TACGGCTGGTTTCATCGGCATATTCCCTTATTGTCTTGCACATTACGCAGAAAGATTCGGGATCAGCTCCGGGAACCTCTTTTCCGGTCGATGTCTTGATGAAATCGGCTCCTGAGTACATTGCCAGCAAGGAGGCTTTCTTTACGTTGTCAAGTGATCCAAGAGCACCGGTCTCAAGTATTACCTTAAGGGTCTTGTCGGCGCAGAGAGACTTGAGCTCGTCGGTTTCATCGGACAGGGTCTCATAGTCGCCGTTAAGTATGTGACCGGCATTCTGTACTATGTCTATCTCATCGGCACCGTCGTGAAGCGCCAGTGATGTCTCGGCTACCTTAACCTCGAAGAATGTCTGTGATGAGGGGAAACCTCCTGATACACAGCATGTCTTGACGCTTTCTACCTCAAGAGAACGGCTTACGGTCTGCGCGTAAAGCGGCCAGGTACAGATAGATGCTACCGATGGCATATCGGGATATTTGTCCTCAAAATCGTTAACCTTTTCTACAAAAGCCAGTACAGAATCTTCATTGTCGGTGGGTTTGAGGGTTGTCAGGTCAATGCAGCTGAAAATCTTCTTGAGAGTCTCTTTGTCATGACCTGTCTGAACCTCTTTTTTGGCCTTTTCAATGACGGATTTGACCCATTCGGCGTCAACTTTCATGTTGTATTTGCTGAATGCTTCGTTAAACTTGTCCGTAGTAGGCTGATTTACAGACATTTCGTCCATTTCATCGATGATTTCCATATTATTCCTTGTTTTTAGTATCCATAATTATTGTTACCGGACCGTCATTGAGCAGAGATACCTTCATATCTGCCCCGAAGATCCCTTTTTCAGTCTTTTTTCCGGTCTCCCTTTCAAGTGCAAGACAGAACTTTTCATACATAGGCTCCGCTATCGGACCTTTTGATGCCCTGATCCACGACGGTCTGTTACCTTTCTTGGTACTGGCCATGAGGGTAAACTGGCTGACGGCGAGAATGCGTCCGTCAATATCCATGACAGAGAGGTTCATTACTCCGTTTTCATCGTCGAATATCCGCATTCCGGCAATCTTCTTGGTAAGCCACTATATATCCTCATCCGTATCGGAATCCTCAACACCTACAAGGACAAGCAGACCTTTGTCGATCTGGCCCGTTATGCGGCCGTCGACCTTGACGCTTGCGTTTGTTACCCTTTGTATTACAGCTCTCATTTTTTTTGGCGTTTTGGTAATCCAGCCGTTGAAACGGCTGGCTACCGGTATCATACCCCTACGGGGTATTAAGGAAATGGTTTTTAATTAGTTGGGCTTTAGCGTTGCCTATCTCATTGGCTAGTTCCTCCAGTGAGGCCTCTGATACCCTTTTTACACTCTTGAATCTCTTGATAAGGGCAGTGGCTGTGTTCTCGCCTATTCCCTTTATCCCGGTGAGTTCTGACTGGGTCTGCCGTTTGCTACGCTTCTTTTTGTGGAACGATATGGCTACACGGTGTACCTCCTCCTGCATCTGCTCCAGAAGGCGGAACAGTTCACTGTCGGGTTTTACTCCCACCTGCATTTGCGGGAATCCGTAAAGCAGTCCCTCAGTCTTATGGCGTGAGTTCTTTACCAGTCCTGCAATGTTAATGCTAATATTCAGATTATCAATTACTTCCTTAGCAATTGACATCTGTCCTTTGCCACCGTCAACTATCACAAGGTCAGGCAGTTGCTGATTCTCCTCAATGTCTCTCATCCAACGTCGCATCATGACCTCATACATGGATCCGTAATCATCGCCGCCCGCTCCGCTCTTGATATTGTACAGACGGTAATCCTTTCGTGACGGTTTGCCGTTCTCGTATACCACACAGGCAGCTACGGCATCGGTCCCGGATATGTGCGAGTTGTCAAAGCACTCAATGCGCAATGGAGTCTTTTCAAGTCCCAGCAGCGTTCCCAGCTCTTTCATTAGCCTTACATGTTTCTGCTCGGGGTTGAGTTTGTCGCTACGCTTAAGACGGTCTGCGCGGTACTGCTTGACATTAAGTTGTGACAGTTCCAGGAGCTTTTTCTTCTCTCCTTTCTGCGGAACAGTCCAGGTTACACCGTTGAATTCGGTCTCCGGCATTAATGGAACTATAATCTCGCGTGCAGTGCTGTGGTATCGGGCCCTCATCTCTACGATGGACATCATGAGCATCTCCTCAAGCGACTCGTCCATCTTGCTTTTGTATTCAAAGGTGAAAGCCTGGTTTATGCAACCGTCGGCTACATGGAGGTAGTTTACAAATACTACATCCTCGTCGCGGTCTATGTTATAGACATCCACATTGTCAAGTCCCGTATCTACCACACGGCTCTTTTCGCGGAACTCCATGATGGTATCGAACTTGTCCTTGATTGCCTGCGCCTCCTCAAATTTCATTTTTGAGGCAAGCTGTTTCATCTCCTTCATCATATCACGGGTAAGTTCCTGGCTACGGCCTTTGAGGATCTCGCGGATTTCAGAAATCTGAGCGAGATATTCCTCTCTTGTCATTCCGCCAATGCATGGTGCCGGACAGTTCTTGATATGATACTCCAGACAATCCTTGAACTTGCCTTCCTTTATGCCTTTTTCAGTAAGCGGCAGGTGGCATGTCCTTATCTTATATGCCTGGGCGATTATCTGCAGAAGTCCGTTGAGAGTACCCACATGGCTATACGGGCCGTAATATTCCGAACCGTTGCGTATGATCTTACGGGTCTTGAATACACGTGGGAATTCCTCCTTGGTAATACAGATTGAAGGATATGTCTTGTCGTCCTTGAGGAGTATGTTGTAACGGGGTTTGTATCGTTTTATAAGGTTGTTCTCAAGCAGGAATGCATCCCACTCCGTCTCAACCACAATATACTTAAGGTCCGATATGCGACTCACAAGCATACGGGTCTTATCGGTCTGGTTCTCCTTTATGAAGTATGAGGAGACCCTCCGTTTAAGATTCTTGGCCTTGCCAACGTATATGACAGTACCCTGCTCGTCCAGATACTGGTAGCATCCGGGCTTTTCCGGCAGGTTCTGAACAATCAGCTTAAGCCGTTTCTCGTATGCCTCTTTGCCTTTCAATACTTGACTCCGTCAAATTCGTCAATCTCAATGAAGCTGTCCACAGGGCAATCCTCGGGGAATCTCTCCTTGGCGTGGAAGTTGGTAAGCTCGATGATGCAGTTTACCATGATCTTTCTGGGCTTGAAAGTCTTGACAAGCTCACATGAAGCCAGGAGTGTGCCGCCTGTGGCAAGAAGGTCGTCATGTATGAGAACCACGTCATTGTTTGTGATAGAGTCGTTGTGCATCTCTATACGGTCAAATCCATACTCCTTCTTGTATTCAAGGCTTACCTTCTCGTAAGGCAGTTTTCCGGGCTTGCGTATCAGTATGAATCCGGCGCCCAGCCTGTATGCCAGTGCCGCACCGATAATGAAACCTCTTGATTCTACGCCGCAGACCTTGGTAATACCTTTGTCCTTGTACATCTCGTAGAGTGAATCAACAATCTCTGCAAGATCGTCGGGATTCATGAACCAGGATGTCACATCCTTGAACTGCACGCCCTCCATAGGATAGTCCGGAACGTTACGGAGGTGGCTGATAAGTGTCTGTTTGCTCATATTTTAGAATTGTTTCACGTGGAACATTTTCAAATTTATCGGTTCAGAAGCACAAGCAGGACATTGATGTCGCTGGGTGAGACACCGGGTATGCGGCTTGCCTCTGCAAGGGTTTCGGGGTCATGCTTGATCAGTTTCTGGCGGCACTCAGTGGAGAGCGACTGCAGCGTACTGTAATCAAAACGTCCCTTTATGCGGATATCCTCCAGGCGTTTCATCTTGCCTGCAATCATTCGCTCGCGGCTTATGTATCCGCTGTATTTCATAAGAATCTCTGCGGCCTCGACTATCTCATCCCTGCGGTCTGCGGGAGTCTTGTCAAGTTCTGCCTTGAGAGTCCTGATGTGTTCAGAAAGGTTTTCAAGTGTAAGCTGAGGCCTCTCAATCAGGTCGGCCAGCTTGCATCCCTCACGCAGAGGTGTGGTGCCCAACTGCTCGAGTGCGCCGTTTATCAGGGCAGGCTTTACCGAGAATCCCTTGGCGAATTCCACTATGCGGTTAATCTCGTCACGCTTGGAGCACATATGGTCATATCTCTCTCTGGTGGCAAGTCCGGCCTCATATGAACGCCCGGTAAGTCGTATATCTGCATCATCCTGACGTAAAAGTATGCGGTACTCGGCCCTGGAGGTGAACATGCGGTAGGGTTCATCAACACCCTTTGTGATAAGGTCGTCAACAAGCACGCCTATGTAGGCCTCGTCACGGGCAAGGGTGAACGGCTTGCCACCGTGGCAGCTTATGTGTGCGTTGATTCCTGCCAGGATACCCTGTCCTCCAGCCTCCTCATAACCTGTGGTACCGTTTACCTGTCCTGCCATGAACAGGCCCGATACGACCTTTGACTCAAGGGTATGCTTAAGCTGGGTGGGATCAAAGTAGTCATACTCTATGGCATATCCGGGGCGGTAAATCACCAGGTCACGGAATGCGGGGATCTCTTTCAGGGCGCGGATCTGGATATCCATGGGCATGGATGATGAGAATCCGTTCAGGTACATCTCATTGGTGTCCTCACCCTCGGGCTCCAGGAACAGCTGGTGCTGATCGCGGTCGGGGAATGTAACGAGCTTGGTCTCTATGCTGGGACAGTAACGGGGACCTATACTCTTGATCTGTCCGTTGAACAGAGGTGAGTCGGCAAGTCCGGACTTGAGTACCTCATGGACACGTTCGTTGGTGTAGGTGGTCCAGCAGCACATCTGCTTGAGATGGCGCTCGGAGCCCATGAATGAGAAACGGTGGAAATCGTTCTCGCCGTCCTGACGTTCCATCTCCTCAAAATGGACGCTGCGGCTGTCTATACGCACGGGGGTTCCGGTCTTCATGCGGCCGGTACGTATTCCGTGTCGGGTTATGGATTCTGTAAGGAGGTATGATGCGGGTTCCGATATACGTCCGCCGGGCATGGTTACACGACCTATGTGCATGAGTCCGTTCAGGAATGTTCCCGCAGTAAGAACCACGCACCTGCAACTGAACTCAGCGCCCTCAAGTGTCTTTAAACCAGTTACTTGGCCGTCTTTTACGAGCAATTCGGTAACGGTATCCTGCCATATATGGAGGTTGGGCTGGTTCTCCAGTACACTGCGCCATGCCCAAATGAACTTGGCACGGTCACACTGGGCACGGGGGCTCCACATGGCGGGGCCTTTGGAGCGGTTAAGTATGCGGAACTGTATGGCGGTTCTGTCAGTGACGAGTCCCATATGACCGCCAAGAGCATCTATCTCTCTGACAATCTGTCCTTTAGCTATGCCGCCAACTGCAGGATTGCAGCTCATTTGCCCAATCTTGTTCATATCCATGGTAATGAGACAGGTCTTGGAACCCATCTGAGCAGCGGCAGCAGCGGCCTCGCAACCCGCGTGACCCGCACCGATTACAATAACGTCATACTTAAAGTCCATACAAACTACAAATTTACTGCAAATTCTTGGAATGGAAGATAATAGTGCTGTCTCTCTTTGTATTCTCTTCCTAGCTGCAGTAGCAGAGTATCCGGTTTGAGGACCATCAGTGCAGAGGCGTAAGCGGAGGGCCTTGGAGGATCCCGTTAAAAACGGCGCTTCGTTTAACGACTGTTAGGCCCCGAAGGGGACTAAAAAGGAGGCGTTCGACGTTTAGGGTCCGGAGAGGTCCGGAGTAGCCTCGGAACGTTGCGTCCTCAAACCGGATACTCTGCGGAGTTCCAAATACAAAGAGAGACAGCACTATTATATTCCTTTGGCTCATTTGTAGTATTTTTGCCGAAAATGATGCCAAATGGATATAGTGATCAGACGTGCTTCGGATGCAGACCTTCAGGTAATACATGACATGGCGGAGGTGGTGTTCCGTGAGACTTATAAGACAATTTTATCACCGGAGCAGATGGAGTATATGATGGATTGGATGTATTCTCTTCCTAATCTTGAGAAACAGGTGGTTCAGGGGCATACTTATTACATCGCCTGGAACGGTTCTGAACCTCAGGGGTATGTTTCGGTGCGCAAGGATTCAGTTGATCAGGATGGTACTGAGGTTTGGCATCTGGAAAAGATTTATGTAATGCCATCGGCCCAGGGTAAGGGTTTGGGAAGCATGCTTTTGGAAACGGTTAAACAACACGTATTTAACTATAAAATCACTCAAAAAGCGAGGGTGGAACTGAATGTGAACCGCAATAATCCCGCTGTTGGATTCTATAAAAAACAGGGCCTGACAATTCTTCGTCAGGGTGATTTTCCCATTGGTAACGGTTTTTTTATGAACGACTACATCATGGGTTTGGATGTTAAAACGGCGGTTACCGAGGGGTAGCCGCCGTTTTTTTATGTCAGTGCAGGGACTGATTATTTCTTTTTCTTTTTGCCTTTGGCAGGAGGATTGAGTTCATCCTTTGCGGCCTGCAGGAGTTTCTGGAATTCCGGAACGGTATGCAGGTGGGCCAGTGTGGCCGATGCCCACAGACGGGCTATCTGGACATCACTGGGATAGCTGTAACCGGCAATGATGCGGCTGCGGCCATACTCGAATCCGCGACCAAGTATATCGTTGGCTGCCTCACGAGGACCTATCTCCACCAACAGGAGGGCGAGTCCCCAACCAATCTCTGAGTGTACAGACGGATAACTGGTAGTCTCTTTATAGGTATCCTCATCGTCGGGGATCAGGGTCTTGTTCCTGCGGGGATTGAGTCTTACATAAGGACGCTCGCGGAATGAGGAACTGCCCAATTCACCGGCGGTTTTGATGAGGTTCTCCCTTGTGTAGTCAAGAAGAGCTGCGATGGCAGGATTGGACTCGCGGCTTATCTCAAATGCAGGAGTGCTGAAAGACTTCATCATGGCATCCACGCTGTTGTCTGCATCGGCCTTGGCCTGCTCGCCACGCTCTGTTTCCCTCTCCTCAAGAGTCTCGTAGTACTTTATGATGTCGCCGTAGAATCGGTGGCTCTCCTCGGTAATCGGACCGTCAAAAATCTTGGTTCCATCGGGGAATCCCTCTGTCTGGCTTACATTCTTGATACCCTTGATCTTGCAGTACTCCTTACGGGCTGCCTCAAGGTCCTTCTGGAAATAGGGACTGGCATGCATTACGGCAACGGCAGTGGTTCCGCACAGGAAACCGGCGTCGACATCACTCTGATAGTGAGCGCCTACAATGACACGGCTCTCACCATACTGGTAACCGGAGCGGAGCAGGGTGTCCTGCAGCTCGGGAACCATCTCAGAAAGTACCAGGGCGGTAGACCATCCGAGTGATGTATGTCCCGATGGATAGGAACCGTTGAAACGGAGCTCGCGCTCGTTGTCAAATCTTCCCCATGTGTGTTCGTTGTACTGGGCGAACGGACGGGTACGCATGTACTTGCGCTTGGCATTATGGGTGCTCTCGTTCTCAGTCCACAGCACGTTATAGAGCAGTCTGTAGATGGCAGGTGTCTTTTCCTTGCTTATCTCAAAGCCCAGTGTACCTGAATGAACCCTGATCATGCCGTCAATACCCCACTGGGAGTCATCATTGGCCTGCTGACCGCGCGCGGTAGGACGTACGGTCTTACCCCATTGCCACTGTGCAAAGTCATCGGCATAGGTGGGGCTTGTCATGGTTGGTGGTGGCGGGAGATAGATGCCGGCATCGGGCATATCTTGGAGGAAAACATAGACGGAGTCTTTCTCGGTCTGTGCATAGCTTTTGCCGCAAACCATCAGCAGCGCGGCAGCAGCAAACAGTCGTGTGATTCTTCTGATCATATAATTTAGGTTAATAGTGTAGCTATCAGACAAAAGTTTCATGCATGGCAAAGATAGTTCTTTTTTCGCTATTTTGACTATATTTGCCGCTGTACCTACTAACCAAGTATCCTACAGACAAATAAATTAACCTAAATTACCGCTTTATGAAATCATCAAGAATTCTCCTGGCCCTTACACTTCTGTGTTTGCCGGTTATGTCCAAAACCGCAGATAAGGGCAAGTACGACAACTTCAAGGTATCCATCTACACGCGTGCATACGAGGTTCAGAACATGACCGATCCCGCCTGGCTGGATTCGACCTGGAACATCATCTCGTCCCAGATGAAAGTCGACAAGATTTACCTTGAGACCCATCGTGACCTTAACATAGTCAAGGCCGATGACATGAAACGTATCATCAAGTTCTTCAAGGACCGTGGCGTCGAGGTGGCTGGCGGTATAACCTATACCATCAGTGAGGCCAACAACTTCCAGACATTCTGTTACAAGAACCCTGAGGAGAGGGCCAAAGCTCAGGAAATCATCGAACTCACCGCCAGTCTGTTTGACGAGATCATCCTTGACGACTTCTTCTTTACCGACTGCAAATGCGACTATTGCGTCGAGGCCAAGGGTGACCGTTCCTGGACCGATTACCGTCTGGAACTGATGGATGACGCCGCTATGAACGTGATCCTGGGTCCTGCCAAGAAGGTCAACAAGAATGTCAAGGTGGTTATCAAATACCCCAACTGGTATGACCATTTCCCTGCTTTGGGATTCGACCTGGACTTTGGCCCCAAGCACTTTGACGGTATCTACACCGGAACCGAGACCCGTGACGCCGTACGCAGCAACCAGCACCTGCAGCCTTATGAGAGCTATCTTATATGGAGGTATTTCGATAACCTGAACCCCGGCCACAACGGCGGCGGTTGGGTCGATACAGGCGGAATGCGTTATATGGAACGTTACAGCGAGCAGCTCTGGCTCACCGTCTTTGCCAAGGCACCTGAGATGACCTTCTTTGACTACCGTCAGATGCTCAGCCCCCTGCGCAGTTCATATCGTGGTCCCTGGCAGGATGCCGGCGGTACCAGTTTCAGCTACGATGATATGATGAAACCGGTAAATATCAACGGTAAGGAGGTTACCCCCACCACTATGGCAAGGGCAGCGGGCTTTACCATGGAGGAGGTTGACCGTACCATCGGCCTGCTGGGCAATCCCATCGGAATCAAGAGCTACAAGCCTTACCAGTCTACCGGTGAGGAGTTCCTCCAGAACTATTTCGGTATGATAGGCATTCCCATGGATATAGTACCCGAGTTCCCGACCGATGCACCCATGGTCATACTGACCGAGCAGGCCAAGGCTGACCCTGACATAATCAGTAAGATGGACAAGCATTTGCGTTCAGGCAAGGATGTGATGATCACTGCAGGATTCCTGCGTGCCATGCAGGGTAAGGGCATTGAGAAGATAGTTGACCTGGAGTATACCGACCGCAAGGCCCTTGTATCGGGCTTTATGACAGGTGGTCAGATCGTGAACGTATCCAAGCCCATACTCATGCAGCAGGTCATGTACAAGACCAATGACTCATGGGAGATAGTATCGGGTATGGACGGCGGACTGGGATGGCCCCTGCTGCACCGTGACGCCTACTCCAAGGGTAACGTATACCTGCTGGTGGTACCCGACAATTTCGCCGACCTCTATAACCTGCCCGTCCAGGTGCTCAACAGCATACGTCAGAACCTGAGTTCCAAGGCTGTGCCGGTACGTATTCAGGGTCCTGCAAACGTGTCACTGTTCATATATGACAACAACACCTTCATCGTAGAGTCATTCTCGGATGAAGATGTTGATATCACCGTACTCTGTCAGTCAGAGGGACTTAAGGACCTGCTCTCAGGCGAGGACCTCAACGGTTCACGTGTAATGCAGTGGGGCCGCAGCACCTCAAATGAGAGGTCTTTCAGGGTTCATCTCAAACCCCACTCATACAGGGTATTCAAATTCTAGTATTACTGCATATCACGCAGCAGGACTTCAGTGTCCGGAAGGAGACCGGGCAGTTCTGATAAGTCTGTCTGACCGAAATGATAAGGAATGAGAATCTCAGGCTTTATCATTTCGGTTGCTTTTACGCACTGGTCAACAGTCATGGTGTAGGGCTGGTTTACAGGAAGGAATGCCACGGTTACCCTGTGCTGATTGTTTTTGCGTATATCGGCCAGTTCCGGAATATCCTCGGTGTCACCTGCTACATAAGCGTTCAGGGTCCCCCAGAAATGGAGGTGATAACCGTTTCCGTTGCCTTTGGGATGGAACTGTTCACGGCCCGGGGTCGTGTTATATGCGGGATACGCTTCGACAGCAATGCCTGCAGCCAACCCGACCCTCTGTCCGTTGGCCAGAACCTCGCCCAATCCTGTCTGCTGGTGTGATTTCTCGTTCATTATCACTTTGGTTCCAATTCTTGAGAGAGCCAGGATGGCGTCCTTGTCAAGGTGGTCACCGTGTTCATGAGTAATCAGGATGGCATCGGCCTTAGGGAATTCCTTTGCATAATCCGTGTTTTTGCCATAGCCTGTGACGGGGTCAATCTGGATTGATACACCCTTGTATGAGAATTCCAGTGAGCCATGCTTTATGAGGGTAACAAGCAACGGGTCGTTCTTACCCTTGTCGGCGATGCACTCCACCTGATATGTGTTGGACATCTTGCCGGCCTCGGACCATGCGGTAAATCCGCCTATGAGGTTCAATACCTTGCAACCTGCATCGGAAAGAGCCTGGGCTGCGGCAGCACTTCTCTTGCCGCTGCGGCAGTAGATGGCCAGTGTCATCTCCTTGTGGAACAGATTGCTGATTTCATCGATGAAACCGTCCTTTTGCCAGTCAATGTTGATTGCATGATAGAGGTGTCCCTCTGCGTACTCTTCGGCCGAACGGACATCAATGGTCACTGTACCGTCAGCGATGTAGACCTTTTCAAATTCATCGGGAGTGAGGTCTGTCCATGCGTTGGCATTACATGATGTGAGGGTTGACAACAGAATGGAAACAGACAGGAAAAGTGATTTGGTTCTCATTGTTAAGTTGTTTTGGTTTGGGGGCAAAGATATGAAACAATGCAAGAATCCACCTAATACATATTGTATTAATACGCTTTTGTGAGTATATTTGCAGACTTTTCAAAGTAGACACAAACCAAAACTAATAAAAACTCAAACTAATTATGTGGTTAACTGATTCTTCAATCGGACGTAAGGTGGTGATGAGCGTGACCGGTGCTGCTCTGATCCTGTTCCTCACATTCCACATGGCAATGAACTGCGTGGCTCTTATCTCGGGCGACGCTTACAATGTCATCTGCGAATTCCTGGGAGCCAACTGGTATGCACTGGTAGGTACAGTAGGATTGGCTATCCTTATGGTCCTCCACTTTGTATTCGCCTTCATTCTGACTATTCAGAACCGTAAGGCTCGCGGCAATGTAAGGTACGCTGTTTCCGAGAGACCCAAGTCTGTAGAGTGGGCTTCACAGAACATGCTGGTACTGGGTATCATTGTTTTTGTAGGACTTCTGGTACACTTTGTAAACTTCTGGTCCAAGATGCAGCTTCAGGAGCTGCTTGATTCACAGGCCGTGGTTAACGGAATTGCCGTTGCTCCTACCGATGGTGCTTTCCTTATCCAGTACACATTCTCACAGTGGTACTTTGTAGTTATCTACACCATCTGGCTGGCTGCTCTCTGGTTCCACCTCTCACACGGTTTCTGGAGCATGTTCCAGACTGTAGGTTGGAGTGGCAGCAAGTGGCAGAAACGCTGGCAGGTTATCGGTAACATCTACGTTACACTGGTAATCCTGGGTTTCCTGAGCGTAGTTTATTTCTACTTCTTCAAGAGCCTTTGTTAAACCCTAAACGAATTCGATGAATATGGCTACTATAGATTCAAAAATCCCCGAGGGCCCGTTGGCTGAGAAATGGTCCAACTATAAGGCTCATCAGAAACTTGTCAACCCCGCTAACAAGCGCAAGCTTGACATTATCGTTGTAGGTTCAGGTCTGGCCGGCGCATCTGCTGCCGCTACACTTGGTGACCTTGGTTTCAAGGTAAAGTGCTTCTGCATCCAGGATTCACCCCGTCGTGCTCACTCAATCGCAGCTCAGGGTGGTATCAACGCCGCCAAGAACTACCAGAACGACGGTGACTCAGTATATCGTCTTTTCTACGATACCATCAAGGGCGGTGACTACCGTTCACGTGAGGCCAACGTTTACCGTCTGGCTGAGGTATCAAACAATATCATCGACCAGTGCGTAGCACAGGGCGTACCTTTTGCCCGTGAGTACGGCGGCACTCTGGCCAACCGTTCATTCGGTGGTGCTCAGGTATCGCGTACATTCTATGCCCGCGGTCAAACCGGACAGCAGCTGCTTCTGGGTGCCTACTCAGCTCTGAGCTATCAGGTAAATCAGGGCAACGTAGAGCTGTTCACCCGTTGCGAGATGCTTGACCTTGTAATGATCAAGGATGAGAACGGTAAGGAGCGTGCACGTGGTATCATCTATCGTGACCTTGTTACCGGTGAGATCAAGCGTTGCTCAGCCCACGCCGTAGTTATCGGTACAGGCGGTTACGGTAACACCTACTTCCTGTCAACCAACGCCATGGGCAGTAACGGTTCTGCTGCAATGCAGTGCTACCGCAAGGGTGCCTGGTTCGCCAACCCCGCATTTGCTCAGATCCACCCCACCTGTATCCCCGTACACGGTGACAAGCAGTCCAAGCTGACTCTTATGTCAGAGTCTCTGCGTAACGACGGACGTATCTGGGTTCCCAAGAAACTTGAGGATGCTCAGAAACTCCAGAAGGGTGAGCTCAATCCTAACGATATACCCGATGAGGACCGCGACTTCTATCTGGAGCGTCGCTATCCCGCATTCGGTAACCTGGTTCCCCGTGACGTTGCTTCACGTGCTGCAAAGGAGCGTTGCGACAAGGGCTTCGGCGTGAACAATACAGGTCTTGCAGTATTCCTTGATTTCAAGTACGCTATCCAGCGTCTTGGCAAGAAGGCTGTTGCCGACAAGTACGGTAACCTGTTTGACATGTATGAGGAAATCACCGATGTTAACCCGTACGAGAATCCTATGATGATATTCCCCGCCATCCACTACACAATGGGTGGTATCTGGGTTGACTACGAGCTGCAGACCTCTATTCCCGGTCTGTTCGCTATCGGTGAGTGCAACTTCTCAGACCACGGAGCTAACCGTCTCGGTGCTTCTGCCCTTATGCAGGGTCTTGCCGACGGTTACTTTGTTCTCCCCTACACCATCCAGAACTATCTGGCTGATCAGATCCAGGTTCCGCGTTTCAGCACCGACCTGCCTGAGTTCGATGCAGCTGAGAAGGCTGTCAAGGAGAAGATTGCCAAGATCATGAGCATTAACGGTAAGCGTTCCGTTGATTCTATCCATAAGGAGCTTGGTCACATCATGTGGGAGTATGTAGGTATGGGCCGTACAGAGGAGTCTCTCAAGACAGCTCTCCAGAAACTGGATGAGGTTGAGAAGACCTTCTGGTCAGACCTGCGTGTTCCGGGTGATGCCCAGACACTTAATGTTGAGCTTGAGAAGGCTCTGCGTCTGCTTGACTTCATTGAGATCGGTAAGCTTATGGCTTATGACGGTCTTAACCGTGAGGAGTCTTGCGGCGGTCACTTCCGCGAGGAGCATCAGACACCCGAGGGTGAGGCTCTGCGTCATGACGACAAGTTCTCATACGTAGCTTGCTGGAACTATCAGGGTGAGGGCAAGGCACCTGAGCTGCTCAAGGAGCCCCTCAACTACGAGTACATTAAGGTTCAGACCCGTAATTACAAGAACTGATTAAATTAAGCATCACTATGGAAAAGAATATAAGCTTCAAACTGAAAATATGGCGCCAGAGAGGTCCTAAGGAGAAGGGCCAGTTCAAGGTGTATGAAATGAAGGATATCCCCACCGATACCTCATTCCTTGAGATGCTTGACATTCTGAACGAGCAGCTCATCAATGCAGGTGAGGAGCCTGTTGTGTTCGATCATGACTGCCGCGAGGGTATTTGCGGTATGTGCTCACTCTACATCAACGGTCATCCGCACGGACCTGCTACAGGTGCTACCACCTGCCAGCTCTACATGCGCCGTTTCAAGGATGGTGAGACCATCACCGTTGAGCCGTGGCGTTCAGCCGGTTTCCCCGTAATCCGTGACCTTATGGTTGACCGTCGTGCATATGACAAGATCATGCAGGCCGGTGGTTACGTATCAATCAACACAGGCGGTGTGCCCGATGCCAACGCAATACCTATCTCAAAGGAGAAGGCAGACCTGGCTATGGATGCTGCAGCCTGCATCGGTTGCGGTGCCTGCGTTGCAGCCTGCAAGAACGGTTCAGCTATGCTGTTTGTAAGTGCTAAGGTTAGCCAGCTTGCTCTGCTCCCGCAGGGTCAGGTAGAGGCTGCCCGTCGCGCCAAGGCCATGCTTTCCAAGATGGACGAGCTTGGTTTCGGTAACTGCACCAACACCCGTGCCTGCGAGGCCGAGTGCCCCAAGTGCATCAGCATCAGCAACATCGCCCGCCTGAACCGCGAGTTCATCGCTGCCAAGCTGAGCGACTGATTACATCGGTTTTAATAATCAATACCGTGGTGAAAAACGCCTTTTCACCACGGTATTTTTGTCATAGCTTATGAGAAAGTCAAGTCTGTATTTAGCATCTCTATGGGTGCTCTGTTCATTTCAGGTTGTCTACTCCCAGTTCCCGCAGAGAGGCACAACTGCAAATCTCTATATCCAGAGGGAGAACCAACCCGATGGCGGCATATTCCTGCCGGCGCCGCCCGATACATGTGACGTTGAGTATATAGATGATTTCGTCCAGTGGCAGTGGGGTAAGACAGTCCGTTTTACCGAGCGTGGCGAGAGGGCCAGTGAGGAGTCACAGTCCGGTACTACCGAGATGACGCGCATATACTCCGAGGCTCTTGGCTTCACTATAAGCCGTACAGAGACTCCTGCCATATATAATCTCATGTCCCGCAGCTATCATACTGCTGAGCAGACCTCAAAGAACCCCAAGGAGAAATATATGCGCATCCGTCCTGTAATCCGTTTCAACGAGATTCCCACAGGTCGTGCCGACCGTCTGGAGAGTCTGCGTACCAGCGGTTCATATCCCTCGGGTCATACCACACGAGGCATGGCGACTGCGCTTGTGCTGGCTGAGATGGCACCCGAGTATCAGGATACCATCCTGCGTCGGGGCTTTGAGTATGGTGAGAGCCGCGTGATTGTATCGGCACACTACCAGAGCGATGTCTATGCAGGTTACATGTGTGCGTCGGCTATCGTAGCCGCAATGCATTCCGTCCCTGATTTCATGTCTGACATGGAGGCTGCACGCAAAGAATACTATGAAAAATCGGGTCGCACTCCCGGTATATCCGGTTTACCTCATGGAGAGCGTATCCTTTCCGAGCCTGTCGATACAGCAAGCTACCGTTACTATGGTGACGTAGCCCGTTATATGGATGCCAAAGGCAAACGTACAGGACAGCGTGGAGATCAGGCCAAGGCCGATGCCGAACTCAGCCTGGAGACTCTGCTTTCCGCCTTTTCCGAGCCTCTCGGTTTAAAGATGAACCTTAAGTCAACTCCCAAACTGGCCGCTTTGACCAGTCTGGCTGTCACTGCTTTGAGGGATAACGCATCGGACCTGGCAGGGGCAAGTCAGTTCCGCAAACGTCCGTATGTACAGCTTGGAGAGATTCCTTTTGCAGGAGCCTATGACAGTAAGACTTCGTCGTATCCATCGGTGGAATCGGAAATAGGATGGGGAGTGGCACTGCTTCTTACGGAGATAGCTCCCGACCACGCAAATGACTTGCTCTCCCTGGGCTTTCGCATGGGTGAGAGCGGTATAATTACTGGTCAGCATTGGGCATCAGATATTGTGCCGGGCCGGATAATGGCCGCAGCCACCCTGGCCCATCTTAACTCTACGGATTCGTTCCGGAAACTGCTCTCTGAAGCTACGTCGGAGTATAATTCCAAGGTAAAATAAAATAGAGAGGCAGGACACCATGAAAAGTGTCCTGCCTCTTGTAAGTTGTTCCGGTTACTTTACCTCCACTTCCTCACCGTTATAGAGGATTTTTGATACAAGCCTTCCGTTCACGGTTACGTTGCCGACAGAGTCCATCTCAACACCGGGAAGTTTCTGGATATTGCTGATAACCTCCTCAGGTGTCAGCTCTCCGGATTGTTTGTATTGCAGGGAGGCCTCTCCTGTCGTGGAATCCTCGTTGTACTTGATCGTGGCTGAAACTTTCCAGTTGACCGTTTGCTGATCGGCGCTCTTTTGAGCCTGATCCTCATAGACATAGTTTACCTCATGCTTGGCGTTAGCTGCCAGACAAATGCAAACCAAGGGGAGAATCCAGAGAGCCTTCCAGGCCCTTCCGGCGGTTGTCTTTTCCTTTTCCATCATAAAGATTCTGTTTTTTAAGATACTGTGATTAAAATTATTGGCTATCGTGTATCCGCTCATTGCGGCCGCTTTGCTTATAAGCAGATACTGATAACTTCTTAGATCTGTTCCGTCGCGGAGTACGTTGTCATCGGCCTCAAATTCATGAACGGCCCTCAGATCCGTACGTAACATCCATATGGCGGGGTTGAACCATTGTGCTGCAGTGATGATATCCACAATCAGCACATCGGTGGAATGGTGCAGTCTTACGTGAGCCTGCTCATGCTTTATGATTGCGGTGTTGCCGCAATCCCAGTCCTCTCGTGAGATTACTATGTGTCCCATCCAACTGAATGAGGCTCCGTTTCCCTGCATTATATAAACCTCGTTTCCATCGGGTAATACCTCTACCGACGCTTGTTTTATAACCCGGCGCACACTTAGTATTGATATGAATGTCCTGACCAGTACCGCAAGCACTCCGATTAAGTATACAACTAATAGAGCAATCTGCCACCATACAGCACTCTGCTCCTGCATTAACACCGTATCGGCCGTATCGACCGATGAAAGGGGCGTTTCAATCAACTGAGTCTTATGCAGGGTTATAATGCAAACAGGGAGAGCGAATGACAATATGGCCGTTGCAAGAAGCATGATACGATTAAACCTGTGCCAGGTGTCACGGCTCAGCATAAGACGGTAGAACAGATAGAAAACTGCGGTTATGGCAGCAACCTTTACTATGTAAATGAGAAATGTCTCCATGACCGTGGTTATTTATTGTTCTCCAGATGACTGATAAGCTCCTTGAGTTCATCGATTGATACCTTGCCTTCACCCACAAATGCCGATACGGCATTCAGGTATGAGTTATCGAAGTAGTTTCCTATCAATCCGCCTACACGGAACCTGCTGTACTCTTCACGTGTAACTATAGGATAATACTGATAGGTGGGGCCATATGCCTTATGGTCAAGGAAACCTTCGGTCTCCAACTCACGGACCTGGGTTGACAGTGTATTGAAGTGGGGCTGCGGCTCGGGGTACAACTCCCGGAGCTCGCGAACAAACAGAGCCCCCTTATCCCAGAAGTGGTTCATAATGACCTCCTTCTTGTCACTAAGCTTGGTTATTTCTTTCTTATTCATACTCGCATGGATTATTTATCCGATGCAAATGTAACTAGTAAAATAGTTACGCAACGGATTTTATAGTTAAGAAATATTAAAGAGCCCGATTATCAGCAATTTAGGCCTTTGACACCTATATAATAATAGCAGGCCCAAGAGAGCCTGCTACCTTAATATCGTCTATTTGTTCCCTATTCTTATTTGACTACAAGCTGGCATCTGTCGGAGTAAGCTCCGCGCGATGCCGTGATAATGCATCTTCCTTTTGATAAGGCTGTAACGGTTCCGTAGGAGTCAACGGTAGCAACAGAGGGGTTGCTGCTTGACCAGTATGTGTATTTCTTTATGGCATTTGAAGGGGTGATTTCGGCAGTGAAAGTGTACTGCTCACCTATGTTCAGGTCATGTGTCTTCTGTCTGATCTTCACGGCCTTGACAGGAACAGGCTTCTGCGATGAAAGTACCGGCCTTATGGAACGGCCTACCGAAGGAGCCAGGTTAGTTAGCTGTATGACGCTTGAATCAAACAGCAGAAGGTCTGCCATAGTCTTGTCAAGAGAGCTTGACCAGTAATAGGCATTGATTTCCGACAGTTCCAACCGGTTCTGGAATCTCAGTCCTGCGGTTGGAAGGAATATGGAGTTGCCGTTAGGTCCGGTAACCTTATACCCGTAGGTGTTGTTATAGGTTGTCCATTGCCATCTGCATTTCTGTTTGAGTTCCTGGATCTCCTCTTTTGTGGGGATGCGCCAATCCTCACCCCACAACATGTATGCGGCGTCATCAGACGAATCAAGTATGCTTACTCCTTTTGTGTTGTAACGTTCCTGGATGGAATAATTGTCATCATCATAATAATCCTTTGTGGAGGTTTCGCCCCATGCAAAATAGTCTCCGTATTGGTTAGGCCTCTGAGCTCCGATATTGCATGTAGCCCACTTTACACTAAGGCCAAGGTCCACGAACTCAGGAAAGTATTTGCCATACCCCCTGGTCTTGCAGCCTGTCAGAATGAAAGATAAAATACAGATGAGGAAAAGGACTCTATTTCTCATATGCTAACTATTGTAAATTCTACTCCTGTCAAAGTTCCAAACTTACATAATTAATTAACAAATCCGATGTCAATCGGTAAAAAAGTAACAAAAAAACTCCCCCCGGTAAAGGGGGGAGGATATGGTGTAAGGATTTAATCAAAAGTGGAAGTCAATATTCGTCCTCGTTAAAGAAGAAGTCTTCCTTGCTGGGATAGTCGGGCCAGATATCTTCAATACTTTCATATATGTCTCCCTCATCTTCTATCTCCTGAAGGTTCTCTATAACCTCAAGGGGGGCTCCTGAACGAACGGCGTAATCAATAAGTTCATCCTTGGTTGCGGGCCAGGGTGCATCTTCAAGCTTGGATGCCAGTTCCAATGTCCAATACATAAGTCTGTAGTGTTTTAAGGTTTACTTCTTTAGGGGTGCAAAAGTATAAAAAAATATGTAATCCAAAAGTTCTACCATATTTTTTCATTAACACCCGAAAAATAGTTTATGCGGCGTGCCAGAACAAACAGATAATCAGATAGACGGTTCATGAATTGAAGCAGTTCTGAAGGGGCTTTGGCGGTATCCGGAAGGGCTATTATGAGACGTTCGGCACGGCGGCATACGGTGCGTGCCACATGGGCGTAAGAGGCAGCCTGGGTACCTCCTGGAAGTATGAATGAGCGCTGCTCGGGGAGTCCTTCTCCAAGACGGTCTATCATCTGTTCCATACGCTCTACATCAGGGGTAAGAACCTTGCAGCTGTCAGGTAGCGTGAATGATGAGGTGTCTGTTGCCAGGCAGCCTCCTATGTTGAAAAGTTTCTGCTGAATCCATTCGATATTCTCCGCACTCTCGGCCTTGCCGTCCATTACGGAAAGCATGAGACCGATGAACGAGTTAAGCTCATCAATTGTGCCGTAAGCCTCAAGACGCGGGTCGGTCTTGCTGACACGCTTGCCTCCAACCAGACTGGTTGTGCCCTTGTCGCCTGTGCGGGTGTATATCTTGCTCATAACACGTAGTGTTGTTTGGTTTTTTTCCTGTCAAAGAAAAGCAGTCCGAGTTTCTTCATCTGGAATGTCACTCCCACTCTCGGATCATTTATGACATCCTTCCACCACTCCTTTTTCTCCTTCTTGCCCATATCCTCCACCACGATTACCGTATCCGGTCCTGCATAGGGTATGAGTCTTTCCACTACCTCGCGCCACAGTACGGTGTGGGCTACATGGATGAACTGCGGAATTTCACCGCTGCCCAGGATCTTGTCCAGAGTATCAAGGATATCGGCTGCAATATACTCAATATTGGGAATTTTCCTAAGGTTTTTGCGTACCTCTTTCACTGCGGGATGAGCCACATCGACCGTAACCACGCGGGAGCGGCTTGAGACCGATGCCAGATAACCGGTGCTTACACCGGCTCCGGTACCCACTTCAAGTATATACTGAGGGTTAAAACGGTTCACCAGACGGAACAGCAGTTCGTCACGGCTCTGCGGATACTGCGGCAGATACTGCGGAGCTTTCTCCCAGAACGGATAGAGATCCTCATATGCGTAATAGGGATGTTTCTCGTTGATGACGTTCTCGATAAGGTCATAAGCCCACGGGGAGTGAACTCCGAATCCGCGTCCCGTAAGCCAGCGGTTGTCACTGAGTTTCATATTGTCATTTAAGTAAAGCTCTTATTGAAATGCCCGTTCCCACCGGTATTTCCAGTTGGATGGGCTTGTGATATGCATCATTGGTGACGTAGGCTTTAAGAGTCTCACGCTCCTTGCCCTCCTTGTAGTCACGGACCGATATTATCATACAGTCGTACTGTCTGCCGTCATCGGCCTTTATGGTCTTGTTGCCGGTGTATACCAGATACTGCTGGACCACCATGTCGCCGTTTACCATGGGCAGCGTCTCCGTGCGGCCCGGCTCGGAACCGGATGTATCGATCTTACGTGCATAATTGAGCATGCTCATAAGGTCGTAAATCCTGCTCTCCCTCCACTCCGTGGCATGACCCAGATCCCTTTTGTCGGGCAGGCTCAGTTTCTTCATATTTACGATGAAACGGCCTTTATCCTTGGAATAGACGGCTGTCTCCACTACTTTCTTCTCGCCCTCGTTGACTGACTTGCGGAAGTAAAGGCTCTCACCATCCCTGGTGCTGTATGATTCTACGGTGTCACGTATGGAGTATATCTTGTCGGCCTTGGCTCCGGTCGACATTTCCATGGCGGTACGTACGGCGCTGCGGCCGTTGTAGGTCACATCGGTATCAAAAATCCTGGCCGTACCCGACTGGACCTTGATGAAACCTACGTTGATGTAAAGATTGAAATTGAAATCTTCAGCCCGGACAGGGCTCACAAGAATGGAGGTGAGCAGAAGAAATGATGCCGGTTTGGAAATTCTTGAAGTAATCATGATTCCATGTCCACCTGTGCTCGAAGCGGGACTCGAACCCGCACAGCCGATAAAGGCCAAGGGATTTTAAGTCCCTCGTGTCTACCATTCCACCATTCGAGCTTGCAGAATGCGGTTGCAAAAGTACGGGGTTTTGGGCGATTTCCAAAGAATTAGGGAAAAAATAGGTGTAATAAAATTAACAACTGATAAAATACATTACATTTGTGAGCGTTTCTTTAAACACAGGACTCAACAAAAAGGATACATCATTATCTCAAACCAATATTCACATTATGAAAAAACTTTTGTTTTTGGCAGGTATTCTGACCTTGATGGCCAGTTGCCAGTGCAATGAGAAACTCAGCCCAGTTCTGAGCATCGAAGGTGGTCAGGTTCAGGGTGTGACCGTAGATCGTGTAAAGGACGTATTCGTATTCCGCGGCATTCCTTATGCAGCTGCTCCTATTCGTGAGAACCGTTGGAAAGCTCCTCAGCCTGTAACTCCTTGGGAGGGCGTAAAGCTTTGCAACCGTTTTGAGCATCCCAGCTATCAGCACATCCAGTTCAAGGGTGGCTACTACACAGAGTGGGGTTACGGTGATGAGGCTCCTTTCAGCGAGGATTGCCTTTATCTGAATGTATGGACCAAGAAGCCCGGCGATGTTAACGCCAAGCTGCCTGTAGCCCTTTGGATACACGGTGGTGGTTACCGCGAGGGTTGGGGTTCAGAGCCTGAGTTCGATGCACAGGAGTGGGCCGGCAAGGACGTTGTCCTGGTTTCAATCAACTATCGTCTCGGCGTATTCGGTTTCATGACACACCCCGAGCTGTCAGCTGAGAGCGAGAACGGAGTATCAGGTAACTATGGTATCCTGGACCAGATTGAGTCACTTAAGTGGATCAAGAAGAACATCGCACAGTTCGGTGGTGATCCCGATAACGTAATGATATTCGGACAGTCTGCAGGTGGCGGTAGCGTACGTACACTCTGCGAGTCTCCTCTGGCACGCGGTCTGTTCAACAAGGCTATCATCATGAGCGCCGGCGGTCTGACCGTTCCTAATGCCGGTGGCATGGGTATGGGTATGCGCGGCGGCATGGGCGGCATGCGTATGGGTGGATTCCCCGGCTTTGGCGGCATGGGCGGAAACAACAACACTCCCAAGCTGGCTGCTTACAAGGCTCCCCAGGCTCCCGAGGGTCTGAACGCTCTGCAGCGTGCTGAGTTCAATGCCAAGGTTATCATGGATTGGGCCGGCTACAACACACTTCAGAAGATGCGTAACGCTGACACCGAGGTTATCCACTCTCTGGCTACCATCTACAGCAACGCTACAGGCAACCAGGGCGGCTTTACCGGTCAGCCTATCGTTGACGGTTACGTATCACTGGAGAGCTTTGACGAGGCTGCTCTCGACGGAACTCTTGCCGATGTTCCCTATATGATCGGTTACACCCTGAATGATATGGGTAACATGTCAGCAGGTATCGCCGAGTTCTGCAAGAACCGCGAGGAGAAGGGTAACAAGGCATGGGCTTATGAGTTTGCCCGTCCTCTGCCCGATGACGGCTCACATCCTGAGGTTACACAGAGACTGAGCGGCGCATTCCACTCATCAGACCTCTGGTTTGTATTCAAGTCACTGCAGCACTGCTGGAGACCTTGGACCAAGGGTGACTGGGATCTGTCAGAGAAGATGCTGACCGCCTGGACCAACTTCTGCAAGTACGGCGATCCTAACGGTAAGGACGGCGGCGAGTGGAAGCCCTGCACCAAGGACGAGCCCAACTTCATGATCTTCAAGCTCGATGCCAACAATGCCGAGGCTTCAGAGATAGGTCAGCCTATCACCAAGCTGGATTATTGATTCCATCGGTAAATACAAAAAGAAAACCGGCCCTCAGGGGTCGGTTTTTTTATGCCTTGTATTTGGATGTCGGGGTCAGTTGGCAACTGTCAGGACTCCGTTGTTGCGAGCCACCGGATATCGGAACAGAGGCCTTTTCTTTCCGTTGGTGGATACACCGTCGGTATTGAGAGCCCATATGCCGCCGCATTTGGCGCATGACGCGTTCCCCTGCTGGTCAAAGGTGAGTCTTACGTCGGCCTGGTCACACTCGGGGCAGCCCAGGTCAAAGGCCCATACCGAGAAACTGTCATTATCAAACAGCGGCGTTCCCATTATAAGACCGCAAAGACCCAGGTCAAACAGGGCGTCCTGTCTGGCATCGAGCTCCTGGTCGAATTTGGCTCCGTCGGAGTCAACCATATGCAGTTTGCATTCGTTGTCACTCTTGATCTTTCTTATGGAGATGAAACGGCCCGGAGTAGAGAGCTGGTTATAAGGTGAGACCGCCATGTCACAGGTGAATGATACGTGGTATCTGCGTGAATACAGGGTATAGCTGTTCCTCTCGCAGGCTGTAGCGAACATGAGGAACAACGCCAGTATAAAACACCTTTTCATGGGCAGATACAGGTTACTTACCTGGAGGTAAGCTTGTCGATTGCCTGGTCTATCCTAAGGAACGGGAACTGAGCGGTGAGAGTCTCCATACGCTCGGTTATGCGGTCGTTGCAGAGGTTGCCTATGCTACCCTCGTGAGTGTGGTGTATGTTATGGTCGGGCTTGAAGCTGCCGTTCTCGATATCGGCTCCCACCTTGCGGTAGGCGTCGCGGAAAGGCATACCCTCGCGGGCCAGACGGTTCACCTCCTCTACGCTGAATATGGCATCATATTTGGGATCGGACAGGATATCCTCGCGTACCTTGATGTGGTCGAGCATATAGGCTGTCATGGTTATGATCTCCTCCAGCTCCTGGAATGCGGGCAGGAATACCTCCTTTACAAGCTGCATGTCGCGGAAATAGCCGCTGGGCAGGTTGTTTGTCATGAGAGTGATCTCCTGAGGAATGGCCTGGAGACGGTTGCACTTGGCCCTGGTGAGCTCGAATACGTCGGGGTTCTTCTTGTGCGGCATGATGCTGGAGCCTGTAGTGCAGTCATCGGGCAGTTTTATGAACCCGAAATTCTGACTGTTGTACATGCAGGCGTCAAAGGCCAGACGGCTTATGGTGGCGGCGACCGATGCAAGCGCGTATGCTACGTTACGTTCCATCTTGCCGCGTGTCATCTGGGCATATACCACATTGTAGTTCATTGATTCGAAACCGAGCAGGTTAGTGGTCATCTGGCGCTTGAGCGGGAATGACGATCCGTATCCTGCAGCCGAACCCAGCGGGTTGCGGTTGGCCTGGTCAAAGGCGGCGCGCAGAAGCAGCATGTCATCGGTCAGGGCCTCGGCATAGGCGCCGAACCAGAGCCCGAATGACGAGGGCATGGCAATCTGAAGATGGGTGTAACCCGGCAGGAGCACGTTCTTGTACTTTTCACTCTGCTTTATGAGGATATCGAACAGACTCTTGACGGAGCCAACTATCGTACGCAGACGGTCACGGGTAAAGAGTTTGAGGTCTACCAACACCTGGTCGTTACGTGAACGGCCGCTGTGTATCTTCTTGCCCATATCGCCGAGCTGGCGGGTGAGCATGAGTTCAACCTGAGAATGTACATCCTCCACGCCGTCCTCAATCACGAACTCTCCGCGTTCAATTATGGGCAGAAGGTCCTTGAGACCGGAGGAGAGAGCCTTGAGTTCATCGGCCTCAAGAAGACCGATGGATTCGAGCATGGTGATGTGGGCCAGCGAGCCCTGGACGTCATACTTGGCGAGCATGAGATCCATCTCGCGGTCACGTCCTACGGTGTACTTCTGAATCAGTTCGTTTACGGGTTTTCCCTTATCCCAGATAGGTTTCATAATAGTAGGGTTTAATAGGGTATGGCGGCCAACAAGTCAGCCAGTTTGTCTATTGCTTGTGTCAAGGGTTTCTCAACCATCTTGGCCATGAATATGTTCAGGTCGGCATCGACCGTGAGTTTGATCTTGCAGCTGTTTTCACCGGTGGATACGATCTGAATCCACATGAACAGCTTAATGGGAGACTGGGTGGACTCCATCTTGACGCACTTGAACGGGTCACGTGACACGATGGTTATCTCAATCTTTCCTACAGGCTGGGCCGATGCGCTCACCCTGTCAGGTGTGCACTCCAGATCCTCCAGGTTGAACCCCTGTCTCTTATCCTCCGGTATCCGTTCCAGGAGGGTCTTGAGGTTACTCAGGTCAGAGACCTTGGCATATACCTGCTCCTGTGAATACGGAATCTGCTTTATGCTGCTTTCTATCCTTTTCATCGGTTATTTGCCCCATTCTGACGGGTTCTGTCTCCACTCGTTGAGTGTGGGCAGGCTGTCAACCTTGATGTATCCTGAAGTTACTGCCGTCTCAAGCATGGCGGGATAGTCTGTAAGGGTGGAGAGTTTTACTCCTGCTTTCTGGAAAGCCTCCTCGGCTACGGGGAATCCGTAAGTGAATGAGGCAACCATTCCTACAACCTCACATCCGGCGTTACGTATAGCTTCAACTGCCTTGAGGCTGCTCAGACCGGTTGATACCAGATCCTCAACAACCATCACGCGGCTACCGGTGGGCAGGTAACCCTCAATCAGGTTTGCCAGTCCGTGGTCCTTGGGTGCCGAACGTACGTAAACGAAAGGCTTGCCCATCCTGTCGGCAACCAGTGCGCCCTGGGCAATAGCTCCTGTGGCCACACCTGCTATAACGTCAAAATCGGGGAAATCACGGGTAATTACATTGCAGAGGGAGTCACGTACCAGGGTTCTTACCTCAGGGAACGAGAGAGCCTTGCGGTTATCACAGTAAAACGGTGAACGCCAGCCTGATGCCCAGGTAAAGGGGGCGTCGGGCTGAACTTTGACGGCCTCTATGCGCAGAAGCTCACGGGCCACCTGTGTCTTGATATTATCCATAGCTATGTGTTTGTCTTTAGTTTTCAATGCCGCGAAGTTACTAAATATTGGCCGATATGCCCAATCTTTAATATAAAACAACATTATTACAGGCGCCCCTATGGATTTTGTTGTTAAATTTGCACGAATCAAAATAATGCACCGACTGATGAAAGGCCGTCATATACTTATGCTTGCAGTGTTACTGTCATGCGTGTCCTGTTTCACTGAGAAGGAAAATACCACAACGCCGCAAGCAGCCATAACTACATTCATAATAGGTTATTACAACGTCGGATTCCATGACGTGAACGCTCAGGGAAGGGATACCGTGGTCTATAACAGGGAGGGCGGCGTAATGTACCCCATGACCATAGACCAGGTGGGTAACCGTATCTTCAATGTAGACTCCATGGCTTACGGTTCCAATCTCAAGGCTGTGACCTGTAACGTCTACGGAAACGGAGTTGTATTCTACACTTATGCCGATGACCTTGAGCACAGCTACCTCTGGAGTATGGCCGATTCATTGGATTTTACCCGCAAACTCATATTCGGAATACAGTCGACCGACGGCTCCTACGTGAGGAGATATAAAGTCGATGTCAACGTACGCACCGTGTTCCCGGACTCCTTGCTCTGGAGCAATGCGGACAGCGTAGGTTTTGCCTCTCTCTCCTCTCTGAGCGCCGTTGTCAGGGATGACTCCCTCTTCTGTTTCGGACTTGACGGGACAGGCAATCCCGCGGTGACTTCACGTAACATCGCCCAGGGCAACTGGAACGGCTCCAATACTCTGACAGGAGTTCCTGCTGCAGGATGGCAGCCCCGCGTCACCATGGCAGGCGGCAAATTCTTTACAGTATCCGGCGGCAGCCTCTACAGCTCTTCCGATGCCCTGAACTGGACAGTTTCAAGGACTGGTGTAAAGAGTCTGATCTGTTCAGGCAATGATCTGGGTGAACTCCAGATAATAACGACCGACGGCAAGATACTCAAGTCAACCGATATGACCTCCTGGAGTGAGATGCAGGCTTTACCGGCCGGATTCCCCGACTCCGCTGCTGTCATGTACCGCTATCCTCTGGCAACCAATGCCAACATCATGAGGTCGGTTCTTGCCGGTCTGGGCAGCGACTCAGACTATGCCTCCCTGTGGACCATGCTGAGCACCGATTCCGTTTGGACCTCCATGGACCTTCCTCAGGAGAAGGGACTGTGTCTGCCGGCATCGGAGCAGATGTCACTGCTCAGGTATGACGATGCGCTGTTTGCCATGGGACCCGGCATCAAGGGTTTCGTTCAGTCCAATGACAACGGTATCACATGGTATTACTGTGACCGATACGCTTACGATTACTCCTCATGGAACCGATACATGCAGCTTCCCGCCGGACTTGATGTCAAGGCATCCGGTCCTGTGGCTGTGACCGATGACAAAGGCGGAATCTGGATAATGACTTCGGATGGTCAGGTTTGGCACGGTGCCATAACAAGACTCATTAAACGCTGACTGCAATGACAAGACTCAAATCCCTGACTATAGTTGCCATGCTCTCCTGTTGCCTCACTGCGGCAGCTCAGGATGACGGCTATTTCATGGAATTCGGTCTTGGAGGCGGCGGCAGTTTCTATATGGGCGATGCCAACACGGAACTCTATAACAACACCAACGGAGTGTTCTCATTCGTGGCCAGATATAACGTGAACCCCAGGTTCTCACTTAAGGCCAATCTTGCTGCCGCCGGAATCTCGGGTAGCTCTGAAGGCTCTTACGGCACCCTGCCGGGTGACGGACTCAAGTTCAGCCGCACCCTCTATGATTTCGGGGTACAGATTGAATGGGGATTCTGCGGATACGGTATGGAGGGATGGGACGGAACCCGTCGGCTGGCACCTTACGGACTTCTGGGTATTGGCATGACCTACGCTCCCGAACCTGCCAGGAATGACTTCGGCGCCAACTTCCCCATAGGACTTGGCGTGAGATACAAACTCTCAGAGAGGGTTAACGTAGGATTGGAATGGAGCATGAGGTTCTCTACATCGGACCGTCTGGATGTTACCCAGAGTGGAGGGACATCGCTTGAGAACCCTTTCATGATAAAGGGAAAAGGAATAAAGAACAAGGACAGTTACAGTTTCACAATGTTGTATGTGACATTTGACCTTTTCAAACGTCCTTGTAACTGTAATGAAGAAAAATAAGTTGACATGACATATCAGGAGCAGTTGGACAAGAACAGGATTCCCCGGCACGTGGCCATCATCATGGACGGCAACGGCCGTTGGGCCGAGCAGCGCGGCAAGCAGCGCACCGAAGGCCATATCAAGGGAGTCGAGGTAGTGCGCAAGATTATGGAAAATGCCGTAGAACTGGGCATAAAGTATCTTACGCTGTATACTTTCTCAACTGAGAACTGGAACCGTCCGGAGCAGGAGGTCTCAGCTCTGATGGGACTTCTGTTCAAGAACATTGAGGAGGACGTGTTCATAAATAACCAGGTCCGTTTCCGCGTGATAGGTGATATGGAGCGCCTGCCCAAGGATGTGCAGGCCAAGCTGGTCGCCTGCATGGAGAAAACCAAGGATTTTGACCGTTCATGTATGGTCCTGGCCCTGAGCTACTCTTCACGCTGGGAGATAACCCGTGCCGCCCGGATGCTTGCCGAGAAGGCCGTCAAGGGTGAGATTAGCCCGGCCGATATTGATGAGAAGATGGTATCGGCCTCCATGACCACTGATTTCATGCCCGACCCCGACCTGCTCATACGTACAGGCGGTGAGATCAGACTGAGCAATTATCTGTTGTGGCAGTCAGCATACACGGAACTCTATTTCTGTGATACTTTCTGGCCCGATTTCAATATGGAAGAACTTTGTAAAGCCATATACGCCTATCAGCAGCGCGAACGCCGTTTCGGAAAGACCGGTGCACAGGTGGCTGAGCAGAAGAACAAGACTGAATGAACATGAAGTTTAGACATATCATAGCCCTTTCGTTACTGTTCCTGTGTGGAATGCCCCTGTCTGCCCAGACGGATGAGCTTCCTGTACAGGAGAATCCGGTGATACTCTACTCTGGTACGGCCAAGAGGTATGAGATAGCTGACATCATTGTCACCGGAATGGAGGAGAACAACCACAAGACACTTATTACCATGTCAGGCCTCAAGGTGGGAACCCGTATATCGGTCCCCGGCCCTGATATCACACAGGCCATGAAACGCCTCTGGAACACAGGTCTTTTCGCCAACGTACAGATTAAGGCTCTCAAGACCCAGGGTGACAAGATCTGGCTTGAGCTGGCCATGGAACAGAACCCCAAGATCAAGGAGGTGGTGTTCCACGGAGTACGTAAGGGTGAGTCATCGGAACTGGAGGAGAAGATAGGCATGTTCCCCGGTACACAGATAACCCAGAACGGTCTGAACCGCTCACAGAAACTCATACAGAGATACTTTGACGAGAAGGGTTTCAAGGATGCCGAAGTCCGCGTTCAGCAGCGTTCAGCACCCGATGAGGACGGTCTTGCCTATGTAGACGTGTATATTGACAAGAAGGACAAGATTAAGGTCCGCACCATCCATCTTGAGGGTAACGAGAACTTCTCGGACAAGACCATAAAGAGGGTCATGAAGAAGACCAATGAGAAGGGTAAGCTGAGCGAGTTCTTCCATACCAAGAAGTTTGTCGATGACGAATACCAGGGTGACAAGGAGAAGCTGCTCTCCAAATACTACGAGAAGGGTTACCGCGATGCAGTGATAGTAAAGGACAGCGTATCGTCCAACAAGGATGACAACACCGTCGATGTATGGCTTACCATCGAGGAGGGTCAGAAATACTATCTGCGTTATATCAACTGGGTGGGAAATACCGTCTACAACAGCGAACAGCTGGATGTATTGCTTGACATGAAGCGTGGCGACGTATATGACCAGACCAAGCTGAACAACCGTCTGTTTGATGACAATGACGGTATCAAGAAACTGTATTACAACAACGGTTATGTCTCCTTCCAGATCATTCCGGTCGAGACCAATGTGCTGGGTGACTCCATCGACCTGGAGTTCCGTATGTCCGAGGGTCCGCAGGCATCGATCAACAGGGTGTTGATACACGGCAACGACCGAGTCTACGAGAACGTGGTGAGACGTGAGCTCTATACCCGCCCCGGCGACATATTCTCTTATGAGGCCCTTGAGAACTCATTCCGCTCCATAGCCAATATGGGACACTTTGAGCAGACCACCATCAACCCCAAGGTATCGGCCGATGAACTGAACGGTACCGTGGATATTGACTGGCAGCTTGAGAGCAAGGGTAATGACCAGATCGAGTTCTCCCTGGGTTGGGGTCAGACAGGTATGATAGGACGTGTTGGACTCAAGTTCACCAACTTCAGTACCTACAACCTGTTCCACAAGAGTGACAACTACCGTATGTTCCTGCCTCAGGGTGACGGACAGACCCTCTCCATAAGCGGTCAGACCAACGGTAAGTTCTATCACTCGTACAGCATCTCGTTCCTGGAGCCGTGGCTGGGAGGCAAACGACCCAACTCTCTCTCCGTGAACCTCTTCTACTCCAAGCAGAGTGACATAAGCAGCAACTACTACAACTCCGCATACTATCAGAACATGTACAATTACATGTACGGATACGGCAACTATTACGGAAACTACGGAGGATACTACAACAACTACGAGTCATACTACGATCCGGACAAGTATATCACCATGCTGGGAGTAAGCGTAGGTTGGGGTAAGCGCCTGCACTGGCCTGACTACAACTTCACCTTCTTCAGTGAACTCTCATATACCCGTTACAAGCTCAAGCAGTGGAACTACTTCCTTATAAATAACGGAACATGTAACAATATCAACCTGGGACTTACCCTGGGCCGTAGCACAATAGACCATCCCATATTCCCGCGTACCGGTTCGGAGTTCGCCGTTTCGGTATACTTCACTCCTCCCTACTCGCTGTGGGACGGTGTAGACTACGAGCACCTGGCTGCTGACCGGACATCGGCCACATATCAGGAGGAACTGCGCCAGAAACACAAATGGATTGAGTATAACAAGTGGAAATTCCGTTCACGCACATATACGTCATTAACAAACGGCCCGACTAAACGTCTGGTACTTATGACACGCTTTGACTTTGGATTGCTGGGTCATTACAACAAATTCAAGAAGTCACCGTTCGAGACCTTCTTTGTGGGAGGCGACGGTATGAGCGGCGGTTCATATACTTACGCAACGGAGATTATCGGACTGCGTGGTTATGACAACGGTTCACTCACACCCTACTCTGACGGTTATGCATATACAAGGATGTCGGTCGAGCTGCGTTACCCGCTGCTCATGGAGAACTCCACCATCATATATGCGTTGACCTTCCTTGAGGGTGGTAATGCCTGGGATTCAATCGGAAAGTTCAATCCGTTCGACCTTAAGCGTTCAGCGGGTGTGGGCGTACGTGTCATGCTTCCGATGGTCGGCCTGATGGGTATTGACTGGGCTTACGGATTCGATCCTATCATGGGATCCAACCGATACGGAGGAAGTCAGGTGCACTTCGTGCTGGGACAGGAATTTTAACCTGAAACCGGAAACGGTTATAATATAGTAAAACAGAGTTTTTATGAAAAAGAGATTATCAATCGCAGCAATGATGCTGTTTTTCTGCCTCACCGCAGGTGCGCAGAAATTCGCTCTGGTAGACATGGAGTATATTCTTAACAGAATTCCCGCATATGAGCGAGCCAATGAGCAGCTTGACCAGTTCTCAAAACGTTGGCAGGCTGAGGTCGAGGCTCTCAACCTTGAGGCTCAGACCCTTTATAAGAACTATCAGAATGAGGCTCTCTTCCTCTCAGAGGAACAGAAGAATAAGAAAGAGGAGGAGATCATGGCCATGGAAAAGAAGGCCAGCGAGCTCAAGCGTCAGTATTTTGGTCCTGACGGCGAACTTATCAAGAAACGCGAGAGCCTGATGATGCCTATACAGGATGAGATTTACGAGGCTATCAAGCAGATCAGCGAGACTGACGGCTATCAGGTCGTAGTGGACCGTTCATCGGCCTCCAGTATGATTTACGCCTCTCCCAAGATCGACATAAGCAATGAGGTGCTCCGCAAACTGGGTTATTCAAACTAATTACATATATTTGCACAACCTACTTATTACGAATTAAATCACTCTTAATATGAAGAAATTATTTATCGTTGCGCTGGTAGCTCTGATGCCTTTCGGCGCGTTTGCACAGAAATTCGGTCATTTTAATTCAGCTGATATCCTTCCTCTCATGCCGGAATATAAGGCAGCCGAGGCTGAACTGCAGGAGTTGAGCACTCAGTATCAGGATGAATTCAACTATATGGTTACCGAGTATCAGAAGAAAGAGGACGACTACCTCAAGAACCGTGAGACTCTCCCCGAGGCAACCCGTCAGCGCAGAGAGCAGGATCTTGCAGACAGTCAGCAGAAGATACAGGAGTACAGGATGAACAGCAGCGCCAATCTGGAGAACAAGCAGGCTGAGCTCCTGAACAACATCAACGAGAAGGCTCTCAAGGCCGTTAAGGAAGTTGGTGAAGAGGGCGGTTACATATGCATATTCGATCTTGGAGGTGGCGTTCCTTTCGTCAACGTTACCCTCACTACCGATGTAACAGAGCCCATCAAGGCTAAGCTGGGTATTAAGTAATTACCTTTAAGATATACTGTTAAGGGGAACCGGGTTCAGGTCCGATTCCCCTTAATGGCTAAAAACTAACCGATATGTCAAGACTACGTTTATTACTTATCCTGATCCTGGCAGGAACATTTACCCGATTGAGTGCTCAGGAGGGCAGGTTCGGCTATCTGGATTTCAACTCCACGCTCAAGCTCATGCCTGAGTATCTGGAGGCAGAGATCAATCTGCAGAAGACCCAGTCCGATTACCGTGAGGAGATTGAGCGTTCCAAACGTGAGTTTGAGCGTAAGTATATTGAATTCATGTTGGAGCAGGATCATCTGTCAGCCTCAATCGTAGCCAAACGTCAGAAAGAGCTCCAGTTGCTTATGGACAACAATGCCGAGTTCAGAGACAAGGTACAGACAGATCTTGAGAATAAGCGTGACGAACTGCTGATTCCTCTCAAGAAGAAACTTCTGGAGGTGATTGCCGGTGTATGTACCGAGCAGAATCTTGATTATGTAATTGATACGGGCAAGGGTACATACCTGTTCATAAACCCGGAGAAGGGGGTAGACATCAGCGTTCCGGTATACAGAAAACTCGGAATCGAGGTAGTCGAGGCCGTCCCGGAAAACGAAAAGCCTGTATTGGTAAACAGTGACAATAAGTAAAATGAGCAAAACCATCCCGTCAAAGAACATCGGTCCGATAGGTGTGTTTGATTCAGGATACGGTGGACTGACCATCCTGAAACATATACAGAGCACCATGCCGGAGTATGACTTCATATACTTGGGTGACAACGCCCGTACCCCGTACGGAACACGTTCCTTCCAGGTGGTGTATGAGTTCACCCTGCAGTGTGTGACCAAACTGTTCGGGATGGGTTGCCCGCTTGTCATACTGGCCTGTAATACGGCCTCTGCCAAGGCTCTCAGAACCATTCAGCAGATAGACCTTCCGCGCCTTGACGCAAGCCGCAGAGTGCTCGGAATCATACGTCCTACGGTCGAATCCATCGGTGAATTGAGCAAAACCCGTCACGTAGGCCTGCTTGCTACCCCCGGTACCGTAAAGTCTCTCTCATATCCTCTTGAGATCAATAAGTTGTATCCCGACATAGAGGTAACCGGTGAGGCTTGTCCCATCTGGGTCCCGCTGGTTGAATCGGGCGAGTCACAGTCTGAAGGTGCCGATTTCTTTGTAAGACGTCACGTGGAGAACCTTCTGGCCAAGGACGACAAGATTGATACCATAATACTCGGATGCACCCATTATCCGCTTTTGCTTGACAAGATACTCAAGTATGTACCCAAGGGCATCAAAGTGGTATCGCAGGGTGAATATGTAGCTGCTTCGCTGAAGGATTACATGCTCCGTCATCCCGATATGGACGAGCGCTGCACCAAAGGCGGTACCTGCCGTTACCTTACGACAGAATCGGTCGAGACATTCCTTCCGAACGCCTCAATATTCCTGAACTCCGACATACACGCCGAGTCAGTCACTCTCTGATTTCCTTATGAAACGGCGGGCGATAGGCCCGATAGGACGTACTGAAAGGAAACTCACCACAAGAACGGTGACCAGTACCACTATTATATCCTTGAGTTCTATGCTCACGGGATAGGCATCGACTATGAAACTGCCTGACGCTCCAAGTCTTATGAATCCGTATTTCTGCTGGAGCACAACAGCTATCACGCCCAGTATAAGTCCTGAGACGGCTCCTATAAGCGAAATGAGTACCCCGTTCACAATGAATATCCTCTCAATGGTATTCTGTCCGGCACCCATGCTCTCAAGCAGTTTGGCATCCTTCTGTTTCTCCACCATGAGCATGATGAGCGAACCTATTATATTGAAGCAGGCTATCAGCAATATGAACGAAAGGAACAGATAGGAGATGAGTTTCTCCATCTTGAAGACCTTGAATACATCCTCCTGCTGCTCTATACGGTCCTGGACCTTGAACTCACTGCCCAGCAGGTTCTGGAGTTCCCGTTTGGCCTTTCTCAGGTGCACGCCATCCTTGAGTTTTATCTCCAGGGCCGATGCCTCTCCTTCACGGTCAGTCAGTTTCTGGGCCAGTTCAAGCGATATGATCATGTAGTTGTCATCATACTTTTCCTGTTCCACCATGAAGGCCACGCCGGGAGAGTAGACACTTGCCTGATTGAACGCTGAAACGGGGTTGTTTATGCTTACGCGTCCCTCCTTCTTGGGTACCGATATGCGGAACGGGTAGGCAGGCTTTATGCCGCTGTCCATGCGGCTTATCAGGCCTACACCCGGTATTCCGTAGTGGCATACCTCATCCTCCAGCATATATATGCCGGCTCCTCTCAGAAGGTTGTCTATTCCGGCCAGGTCATGGAAACTGTCCTCCACGCCTTTAATCATTATGACATGCTGCTTGCTCTTGTAGGTTATGAGAGCCTGCTCCTCAAGCGAGTATGAATATAGCCCGATGAAATCGAGTTTTTGTGCCTTAAGGATACGTTCATCGTCCATGCTGAAGAACTTGTGTGATGATGACACCACCTTGAGTTCCGGGTCAAAGTTCCTGAACAGGTCCTCGACCAGGTCATGGAATCCGTTGAATACCGACAGGGTGCAGATGAGTGCAAATGACGCCAGCATGATTCCTGAGGCCGATATGGCCGAAATCACGTTAATGACGTTGTGGCTCTTCTTGGCAAAGAGGTAACGGCGGGCTATGAAGAACGGGAAGTTCACTTCTTGAGCAGTTCGTCTATGTGAGCCATGTAATCAATGGTCTTGTCCAGGAAGAAACGCAGTTCCGGAATAATGCGGAGCTGATGTCTCACCCTCTGGCCAAAGTCATATCTTATATCCTTGACGTTTGCGTTGATATTCTTTACGGTCTCCTCACCTTTTTCTGATGGGAATACGCTCAGATATACACTTGCTATGCTCAAGTCACTGCTTATCTTAACCTCGCTTACCGTGATCATAAGACCTCTGGTAAGTTTGGTCTGTATAAGGAACAGCTCGCTGAGTTCCTTCTGAATCAGCCTGGCTATTTTCTGTTGTCTTGTACTATCCATATTTTACGCAGGTGCTTTAATTTTCAATTTTCAATTCTCAATTCTCAATTTTCAATTCTCAATTCTCAATTCTCAATTCTCAATTTCCTGACTATCGTCAGTCCGTCCCGAATCGGAATCATCGCCACCTCGACCCTGTCATCGGCCTTGACCATGTCATTGAACCTGCGGACCGCTACAGTCTGAGGGTCGGAGTCGTACTCACTGTCAACAACATGCCCGTCCCAGAGGGTGTTGTCGGCTATCAGGTAACCGTCGGGCCTGAGGTATTTCATGAGTTCGGTGTAGTATTCCGGATACTGTCTCTTTTCGCCGTCCAGGAATATCATATCGAACTCAAGACCAAGTTCCGGAACAATCCTGAGGGCGTCGCCGATATGGAGTCTTATGCGGTCGGCAAACGGTGAACGGTCGAACCCTTTCTTTATGAAATCCTCCAATTCATCGTCAATTTCAACCGTATGTATCACTCCGTCCCGCTCCAGTCCCTCGGCCATGCACAGGGTGGCGTATCCGGTGAATGTGCCCACCTCAAGTATAAGCTTGGGTTTCATCATGCTGACCAGCATCTTAAGCAGACGGCCCTGGATATGACCCGATGCCATGCGGGGGTTGAACAACCTCAGGTTGGTCTCGCGGTAGATATCCCTGAGCAGTCCGCTCTCCTCTTCGATGTGGGCCGATATATACTCCTCTATGCGGTCCTCACCGGTATATCCGATTCCCTGTCCGGATGTAACCATATTTTAGCTATCTTTGATGTGCAGTTAACACAACTGCAAAGTTAATCGGTTTTTCTGACAATATGAAAACTGTCGATGAGCATCAGTCTGTCAATGAGCATGGAGCCATGCTGAAACGTTACCGTCAGTACCTGCTTCTTGAGAAATCCCTTTCGCCCAATACGCTTGAGGCCTATATGGATGATGCCAATAAGATACTGGACTACATATCAGACTGCGGACTGGACCTGACTACCCTTACGCTCGATGACCTGCACGGTTTTGCCGCCGCTATGGGTGACCTGGGAATAGCGCCGCGCTCCCAGGCCCGTATCATATCGGGAGTCAAGTCCCTGTTCAGGTTCCTCACGCTCGACGGGTACCGTGACGATGATCCCAGCGAGTTGCTTGAGGCACCCAAGATAGGACGTCATCTCCCGGATGTCCTCTCTGTTGATGAGATAGACCGTATAATATCCGCTATAGACCTCTCACAACCCGAAGGACAGCGTAACAGGACCATGATAGAGACCATGTACAGCTGCGGACTGCGCGTATCGGAACTCTGCTCCCTTAAGATGGAGGACCTCTTTCTTGAAGAGGGTTTCATAAGGGTGACCGGTAAGGGAAGCAAGCAACGTCTCGTTCCTATCTCAGGCAGGGCTGTAAAAGAGATCGGCTATTGGCTCAAGGACCGCTGTCATATAGAGATAAAGCCCGGAGCGGAACCCTATCTGTTCCTGAGCATCCGTCGCGGAAGACCTATCTCCAGGATCATGGTCTTTGATATAGTCAAGGACCTGACCGCCAAAGCCGGAATTGACAAAACAGTAAGTCCGCATACTTTCCGTCACTCTTTCGCCACTCATCTGCTTGAGGGCGGAGCCAATCTCAGGGCTATCCAGTGCATGCTCGGACATGAGAAAATTTCCACTACAGAGATATACACACATATCGATAGAAGCCGTCTACGCGAGGAAATTGTGCTTCATCACCCTCGAAATATCTGATTTTTTCACTATTTGAAGGTTTTTTGCAAAAAAGCGACTCCTTATATTAAAAATATTGGGCGCTGGGTGTTGTATCTTATATTCTTTTTGTAGTTTTGCGCAGTATGCACTGATATAAGGAATACTTTTTTACCAACAATTAATAACAACAACTATGTCAAAATCATTTCGTTTTGCGCTCTTCTGCGCAGGTATTATGATGTTTGCCAGCTGCAAGAATTTCCAGGTTAAGGAAGAGTACTTCACAGTAAATCCTAATCCTCTGGAGGCAGTAGGTGGTCAGGTTCCTTACACTGTAACCGGAACATTCCCCTCAAAGACATTCATCAAGAAGGTAGTTTGCACCGCTACTCCCGAGCTCCGTTGGGAAGGTGGTTCTGTTAAGGGCGAGCCTGTTCTCCTCCAGGGTGAGAAGATTCAGGGCAATGGCCAGACTATCGAATGGAAGGAAGGTGGTTCTTTCACCTATAACGGCAATTTCAAGTATCAGCCTGAGATGGCCAAGTCAGAGCTCTATGTAACCTTCGAGGCTACAAAGAAGGGCAAGCCCGTAGAAGTTGAGCCCGTTAAGATTGCTGACGGTGTTGTTTCTACTTCAGAGCTCTACTCAGAGACCGCTAAGGGTGCCAATACCGCTGGTTCAAAGGATGCTTTCCAGCGTATCATCAAGCAGGCTCAGGATGCCAACATCATGTTCGTAATCCAGCAGGCTAACGTACGTTCATCAGAGACCAACAGCGACGCTGTTAAGGCTCTCAAGCAGTCACTGAAGGATTTCTCAGCCGACACTAAGAACTACGCTATCGATAACGTTGAGATTTCAGCTTACGCTTCACCTGATGGTGGTCTCAAGCTGAACGACAAGCTGGCTGCACAGCGTGAGAAGAACGCTGCCAACTATGCTAAGAACGAGGTTAAGAAGGCTAAGGCTAACGCTGCCATCGAGTCTAAGTACACCGCTCAGGACTGGGAAGGTTTCAAGGAGCTCGTTGAGAAGTCAAGCCTGCAGGACAAGGATCTGATCCTCCGCGTTCTTTCTATGTATGATGATCCTGAGAAGCGTGAGGCCGAGATCAAGAACCTCTCAGCTGTTTACAAGGATCTGGCTGCTGACATTCTTCCCCAGCTGCGTCGTGCCCGCCTGACTCTGAACTATCAGATCATCGGCCGTTCAGATGAGGAGATCCAGGAGGCTTACAAGACTGATGCTTCTGTTCTGAGCGTTGAGGAGCTGCTTTACGCTGCTACCCTGACTGAGGACAAGGCTGAGAAGAAGGCTATCTACACAACTGCTTCAAAGAACTATCCTAACGACTACCGTGCATTCAACAACCTCGGTGAGATCGCATTCAAGGATGGTGATATGGCAACTGCCGAGTCTAACTACAAGAAGGCTCTTGCTCTGAACGCTTCAGCTCCTGAGGTTAACACCAACATGGGTCTGCTCTGCCTTGCTCAGAACAATCCTGCCGATGCTCAGACTTACTTCGCTAAGGGTGGTCAGAGCCAGCAGAACAACGAGGCTCTTGGTAACATGTACATCGCACAGGGTCAGTACGAGCGCGCTCTCTCAGCTCTGAAGGGCAGCAACACCAACGGTGAGGCTCTTGCTATGATCATGACTAAGGACTACGCCGGTGCTCAGAAGGTTCTTGCTAACGTTAAGAACGCTGACGCTCAGACCGCTTACCTGGGTGCAATCGCTGCTGCTCGCACTAACGACGCTGCTGCTGTTGCTCAGAACCTCAAGAAGGCCGTTAGCCTTGACTCTTCACTCAAGGAGAAGGCTCAGAAGGATCTTGAGTTCGCCAAGTATCAGGATGCCGTAGCTGCACTCTAAGAAACAGAAATAATCGCGTGAACAAATGCCGGAAGATGAACTGACGGCGCTGCTCACTCTAAACAGAATAGAAGGACTGGGATGTATAGGTGCCAAATACCTATATGAACAGTTAGGCAGCGCGCAGGAAATCTTCAGGAGACGCGATCATCTAAAAGACATCATACCGGGAATCGACACGCATCTTTTGGATGCGGTGTGCGATGCCCGGTATGATTCTTTTATCCGTGAAGAACTCGATTTCATTGAAAAACACGGAATCAGATGTATCACTCTCTCTGATTCAGATTATCCTGCACGCATGTTGGACTGCAATGACGCACCTCTTATTCTGTTTTCACTGGGTAACGTCAATTACAATGCCACCCGGACGGTGGGTATTGTAGGAACGAGAAAGGCCACCGAGTATGGCCGCAGGATGTGCCACTCCTTTATAAGGGAGCTGCACGAGTTATGTCCCGATGTAACTGTCGTGAGCGGACTGGCTTACGGTATAGACATCGAGTCCCATAAAGCCGCCTTGGAGGCGGGATTCCCAACCATAGGAGTATTGGCCCATGGCCTTGACATGATCTATCCGTCGTCACACAGGCCCATAGCCAAGCAGATGCTGGGTGAGGGTGGGCTGGTGACTGAATTCATGTCCCGAACCATTCCCTTAGGCCATAATTTTGTACGCCGTAACCGTATAATCGCCGGGTTGTCCGATGCCGTGGTGGTGGTTGAATCGGCCGCCAAGAGCGGCTCACTCATAACGGCAGAGATAGCAGAAAGCTATAACCGGGAGTGTTTTGCCTTTCCAGGCAGTGTGGGCGATCCCTACTCGGTGGGCTGTAACGAACTCATAAGAGACAACCGTGCCAGCCTTATCACATCGGCCATGGATTTTGTCACGGCCATGAACTGGAATGACCGTAAACGAAAGCAGAAAGGTATACAGAAAGAACTGTTTCCTGATCTTACCAAAGAGGAGGAAACAGTCTATAATAGGGTGAGCCTCAAAGCTCAGGGAGTGCATATAAGCACTCTTATGACAGAGTTGAACATACCTTTCCCACGCCTTATGACTATCATTCTCAGCCTTGAGATGAAAGGTCTGATAGTCCAGACTCCCGGCTCGCTGTGCAAGCCCTGCTAAGGTTATACCTTACGCAGGGAATCCTTGAACTGTGAGGGAGTCATGCCGGTCTCCTGCTTGAATACAGTACTGAAGTACTGGCTCTCGGAGAATCCGGTCTCCTCGGCTATGGTGCCCACTGACTTGTTCGTCTTGGAGAGCATCTCCTTGGCTACGTCTATACGTATGCGGCGTATATACTTGTTGGTGGATGCACCTACCAGGTTGTTCATCTTGTTGAACAGGGTGGTACGTGACACGTTCATATGGTCCACGATCATATCAACGCCCAGCATGGTGTTGCTCAGGTTCTCACGTATAAAGCGGTTGAGTTTGAGAACGAACTGCTCATCGGCAGCACTGAAGGTCTGGTCCTCAGAGATTGCCGTAAAGAACGATGTGGCATACTGTCGCTTAATTTCGAACCTGTTCTTGAGCTGGCTCCTTATGATCTTGTATAGAAGCTTGGAGTCAAACGGTTTGGGCAGGAATGAGTCGGCACCCATCTTGTATCCCATATCCTGGTTCTTGGGGTCGCTTCGTGAGGTAAGCAGGATAACGGGGATACTACTTAACTCCAGATCGGTCTTGATGGTCTTACAGAGCTCGAATCCGTTCATGCGGGGCATCATGATATCGCTGACTACGACGTTAGGCATGCGCTGGCGTATCAGTTCCAGAGCCTCCTTACCGTCATGTGCCGTGTAGATAGTCTTGAACAAGGGAGAGTACTCGTCCTTGATGAACTGAAGTATATCATCCTGGTCATCGACAATGAGCAGTGTCATGCTCTTTGTGTCAAAGTTTACCTCCTCAGTCTGCTCGGGTTCATCGATCTCGCTGAAGTCAGGTGTCTCAGCAATGACAGGTACCTGCGGCTTGACAGCCGAATTCTGCTCTTCCTTGTCACCCAGGTTATCAGGAATTACAATGGTGAAAGTAGAGCCTGCACCGTCATTCTTCCTGGCCTCTATTGTGCCGTCCATAAGCTCAATCATGAACTTGGCCTGTGACAGACCCAGACCGTATCCGGGAACGTTCTCGTTCTCCCTGTAGTAGCGTTTGAACAGTTCCTCGGGTTTACACTGGAATCCGCGTCCCTCATCCTTGAAACTTATCCATATCTTACCCTTATCATGGCCTGTGGTGACCGTAATGGTACCCGTGTCACTGTACTTGATGGCATTGGTCATGATGTTGTTGACGGCTGTCTCAACCATCTTGGGATCAAAGTTCACCATTCCAAGTTCAGACATGGGTTTGAACTCGGTCTTAAGACCCTTGGAGTAGCAGTCTGTCTTGAAGTCTTCAAGTATCTTGCCGAGCCAGTCGTTAAGGTCTACCGGTTTGATTACAAGATCGCTCTTGCTTATGTCATTAGTACCCTTGTCCAGGATCAGGTTAACCATCTCGGTCATCTTCTGAACCTGGTTGAATATACGCTCCAGACGTTCATAATCCACGTTGCGGACCGCTTTCTCCTCCAGCATGTCCTTGACAGGATTATAAATCAGTGACAGGGGAGTGCGCAGTTCATGGGCAAGGTTGGAAAGGAGTGAAATCTTGTCATCCTTATGTTTGTTCTCCTGGGCGTTCATGGCTCGGTCCATATCGATCTGTTTGAGGCTGATACCTACTTTCGATATGGTGACACTGATGGAGATTATGATTGCTATTATGAGCAGGTAGGCAGGGATGGTCATGATGAAAGGCCTTGCCACATTGTATGAGAGGAGCTCCTGAGGCTCGGTCCATCCCTGTATGGTACGCTGACTTACGGTTAACGTGAATGAGCCGTGTGTGGTACGGGGAATGGAGAAATCAGTGCTGTTGGTCACGCTTTCCATAACCGGGTACGGACGTCCTTTCTTGAGCAGAGTGTACTTGAGTGTTACCGGCTTGGTGGGGTCGAACTGGTTGAGTGCCACATGTACGCTCAGCATCGAGAACTTGTTGGGGATGGCGAGAGTCTTGTTCTGGCCGCCGGTCTTGCTCTCGTTAATCATGCCGTCCAGCACGACCTTGGTGATAAGAAGCGGGCAGGGATCGCTGTTATACTGGACAATAGAGTTGTCATGGTCCACAACCAGAAGGCCCGATGTCTGCGGGAAATAGACGTAACCGTCATTTGAGACCATTGAGAAACCGGGAAGGAAGTTCAGCATGGTTCCGCAGTCCCTGGCATAATAGGTGCAGGCTCCCTCTATCTTATCCTGATGTGTGTCGACCATAAGCAGCAATGCCTTGTCCGTGGTTATCCAAAGGTGATCGTGACGGTCTATGGCAAGTGAGAGGAATACTCCGTTATCCTCATTCTCCATAACCTCCGAGAGCTTGTTGGCTCTGGGGTCATAGCTTATGAGCTGATCGGGCGAGCAGGCCCATATTATTCCCTGGGAGTCTTCGACTACATTTGATATGGGACTGGACTCATGATCCTGGCCCTGGAATATGAGGCGGGCGAGCAGGGTCCTGTAGTCAATCTCGTATATACATCCGTTGCAGACAATGGTGGCATGTGATGGCCTAACCCTGACATCTTCAACAATACCCTTGTTCTCCTCTCCGTTCATCTGAAGCACGATCTCTCTCACCTCCTTTATGTTACGGCGGTATATGAGATGACGACCGTTGCAGTTGAACAGGATGATGTCACCGTCGGGGGTTGTGATGGTCTTGAGGTGGGTCAGTCTTGATGATGATATGTTTATGCCTGCATCTGAGAGGAATGTGGCCGGAGTCAGGGCTCCTGTCCTCTTGTTAAACAGGAACAGGCCGCGTGTCCGTTCCGTAACGAGCAGGTTCTCACTGTCAAAACTGCAGATGCTTGATATCCTCATACCCTCTGTAGACTTGTAGAAGGTCAACTGTTCAGTCTTCTCGTTGAGCTGGCTGATACCGAATCCTCCTGATCCCAACCATATCTTGCCTTCCCTGTCCTGATAACCGGAAATAGGAATGACAGAACTCTCTGTCTTATGCTCCAGGACAGTGGTGCTTATGTTATGGAAGAATGAGTTGCGCAGTGTTACTATGCCGCGGTGCAGGGTGCCGAGTATAACCTCATCGGTCTTGGGGTTAGTCATGGCGCATATCACGTGCAGGGGCGAGAGATTTACATAGAGGTCATCGCGGGTGACTCCGTTCTTGCGGTCCAGTATGCAGAATCCGTCATCGGAAGTACATACAAGGAGGTTTCCGCCTGACATCTCGGCCATACAAACCACGTTGTTATTGGGGATATGGGAGTTGGATCTGTCATAGTGGGCTATCATGTCAAATCCTGATTTGACGTAGTAACCGGTTATTCCCATATTCTTGTATGCTATCCAGAGAATGGAGTTGGAGTCGATGAATGAGGCTCTGCTGGTTACATTGACGCCGAGCTGGTCCATATGGGTCAGGGCTCCCGTGGTTACGTTCAGATGGTAGAATCCGCGGTCATCCTCAATCAGGAGAATCTGGTTGGGATCATCCGAGTAGTGCATGAGCTTGGTGAAGTGGAACTGACGCTCGGATGGGAACTGAGCCACGATACTGGTACGGCAGGTGTTCAGGTCATACAGCATCACGGCGCAAAGAGGCGCGTTGAAGAAGTAGGCCGAGTCACCGCTCATCAGAATATTCTCGGTCCTTATGCTCTTGCCGTCATAGGTCACCAGACGTGTGGAGTCATTGTCCGGGTCGAAATCTATGATATGGTTGGTCGTGGCAATGATGGCACGGCGTGAACAGCCTATGGAGAGCACGTCGCCCGTGACTATGTCCTGACCTTTCACGTTGAAATACTGATACTGACGTACTGTTCCGTTGGATATGAGGTTGGCGCCGTTTATGGTTCCAACCCAGAGTCGTCCGTAAACATCCTTGGCGAAAGCCTTGACTGCATTGCAGCTAAGTCCTTTTTCTGTTCCTATCTGTGCCTGTTGCGTATAACCGGCGCTGACGCTGATACAGGTCATTACTGAAAACAGAATAGTCAGAATCCTTTTTTTCATAAGCTGGAGTATCAAGTATGTTTGCTAAAGTAGTAAAAATCAGTTTAAAAGACAAAATCCGGGTTACCCTTGGTTTTCCCTTACAGAGTAGATGGTCTTTCCGGTCTCACGTTTGAAGGCCTTGTCCATCTCGTCAACGGAACTGTAGCCGGTATTGCGGGCTATAGTAGCGTAATCACTGTCAGAGTCGGTAAGCATCTCCTTGGCTACGCTTACCCTGATTCTTTTAAGATATCCTGTCAGGGTAGTTCCAAGCAGAGCTTCCATCTTGTTGGAGATGACCGGACGTGTCAGTCCCATCTCCTTGCGTATGGAGTCTTCACTGAGATATATGTCCGATATGTTCTCGGTGATGGCTGTATTGAGCTTACGTATGAACTCCTCGTCCGATACGCTGAATGTCTGGTCAGGGTTCATCTGGCTGAAGAATCCGAAGTTATACTGACGCTTTATCTCGAACCTTCCGCCCAGTTGGCTGCGCATGAGCGCATAGAGCTGCTGGTTGTCATAAGGCTTGGGTATGAATGCATCGGCTCCCATCTTGTATCCCAGACTGTTGTTGCGCTTGTCACGGCGTGAGGTGAACAGGATAACTGGGATATGGCTTATCTCGATGGTGCTCTTGATGGTGCGGCACAACTCGAATCCGTTCATCTGCTCCATATCGGCATCGCTTACCACAAGGTCTATGGATTCAGACTTGAGCAGGCTGAGGGCTTCCTTGCCGTCATGCGCAGTCAGGATATTGTTGAACATCTCCCTGAAATAGTCCGTGATGGTAGAGATTTCCTGCTCGTCGGCGCATACAAACATCACGTTCATGTTCTTGGTATCGAAGTCCTGTGCCATACCCTCCTGATGTGTCTCGTGCGATATCTTGGTATCGGCTGCCTGTGGCGTCGGAGCCTGCTGAGGTATAGAATCGGGAGTGACGCCTGATCCGAGTGTGGCGGGGAACTCCATGTAGAATGTCGATCCCACTCCGTCACTGTTATTCACGGCTGACATGGTACCTCCTATGAGGCTGAGCTGCAGACGTGCGTAAGGCAGTCCCAGACCGTATCCGGGTATGTTGTTGTCGGAATTCTCCCTGTAGTAGCGTTTGAACAGTTCCTCGGGGTCGCAGCTGAATCCACGTCCCTGGTCCTTGACCGATACGCGTATCATGTTGCCTATCCTCTGGGTAATGACTGTTATCACGGTTCCGCTCTGGCTGTACTTTATGGCGTTGTTTACCATATTGGAGAGGCCGGTCTCCACGATTCTCTTGTCTATTGAGACTGTCTCTATAGACTTGTCCATGAGGAATTTCAGGCTGAATCCCTTACCGTAGCAGTCTATGCGGTAGTCTTCCAGCAGGAAGTTGAGCCATTCGTTCAGGTTGACATCCTCAATAAGTATATCGGCCTTGTTCACATCGGCACGGCTGCTGTCCAGGATCATGTTGACCATTACGGTCATCTTGTTCACCTGGTTGAATATGCGCTCCATACGCTCATAGTCTATACCGTCGACCGACTTCTCCTGGAGGAAATCCTTTACGGGGTTGTAGATGAGTGAAAGCGGGGTTCTCAGCTCGTGGGCTATGTTGGATAGGAAAGCGATCTTGTCCTCACGGTTCTTGATATCCTGTGACGCCATGGCTTTCTCCATTCGGTTCTTCTCCACACTACTTGATATGCGGGCTACGCTGTAACCGAACAGAAGTATCACCACGAGTGCCAATATGACACCAGGTACGGTGCTGAAGAAGGTCTTGGGAATCTTAAAGCTCAGTATGGGCTGCGGATCGCTCAGACCCTTGCGGTAAGCCTGTCTTATAACCACCGTATAGATACCCTTATCAAGTCTGGGCAGGGTGATGACGGGGTTGGTGGTGGTCACCGACCTTACAAGCATGTTCTCCTTGTAGAGGTTGTAGGTTATCAGATGCGGATATGTGGGGTTGAAGGAGTTGGCAGAGAACTCCATCGTGAACTCCCTGAACTTGGACGGCAGTTTGAAAGGCTCCACCAGCGAGTTCTCCAACTCACTGCCTGTAATCTCCCTCTTGTCGGTATAGGCCGATACGCATGTAACCTTGACGGGAGGAGTGTCATACATGAGCGGACCGGCTGTGTTGATCGATACTATACCGTCGGCATCGGGGAACAGGATGAATCCCGATTGTGAGTAGATGGCGAAACTGTTCATGAAACGGGAGCTGGGTACTCCGTCCTCGACCGAATACATGAGCAGCTCCCGCTTGGAGAGGTCAAACATCTGTATGTATTCGTTGGTGGTGGTGAACCATACGCGGTCCTTGCCGTCCACAGCCACATTCATGAAACGTCCGTTACCCCATGTCTCAACCAGTATCTCGTCAAAGTTGGAACGCGGGTCAAAACGGTGCAGTCCCTCCGGCTCCGTAAAGAAGAGCTCACCCTTGGAGTTTGATGCTATCGATGTTATGTTGTGTATGACCTTGTCCTTGTTCAGGTATATGCTGTTGCTCTCCAGGGTAGTGAAGTTTATCTCCACGATAGAGCCTCTGTAGGTGGCATATACGGCATAGGGGGTTACGCATACGCCCTCCACCATCTTGATGGGCAAACCTTCCTGTGAACGGAGGTTTATCTCCTTGAGAGTGTCGGTATCCTTATGGTACACGTAGTGGTGCGAGCCGGCGTTGAATATGTATATGTCACCGTACTCACTTACCACCATCTTGGTGTTGGCCAGACTGATATGGGTAAGAGGTGAGAGGCCCGGGTAGGCGGTAGGCTTGTAAACCCTCTCTGTCTTACGGTTGAACAGGAGCAGTCCCTCATCGGTATCGGCCAAAAGGATGTTGTCCTCATCAAAGTTGCACATCGATATGACACTCAGGTCCTGCGTGCCGTCAAATACCGTACGGTTATGTGTCAGCAGGTCTATACGGCAGAGTCCGTTACCTATGGTGCCGAGAATCACGGTCCCTTGGGGTTCCTCAAGGGCCGATACGTAATTGTCATAGCTTATAATACCGTCTACGTTCTCGTAGAGATGACGTATCTGCCCCAGGAAAGTCTTCTTGATGGAAATGAGACCATAGCCTGAGGTGGCGTACAGTGTCTCGCGGTCATCATTGTTGACCAGAGTGCAGGTTACATCTTTTAGATTCTCTATGATGTTGACATTGACGGTGCCCATGTCAAGGCTGCTACGGTCTATCACGCATACGCCTACATCGGAGTGGCCCGTAAGCAGGTTACCGTTGGGCAGCGTGGTGATATAGGTGATGTCGTTCGACGGCAGTGCGCAGTTGGCAGTGCTGTATTGGGCTATCTGCTCGTAGTTGCTGTTAATGTAATAACCCTTGACTCCCTTGGACGGGACCGATACCCATATGATGTTGCTCTTGTCAATGAAGGTAGCCTTGGCAGTGATAGGCAGGTCTGTCTTAATGTGTGTGAGGGTAGCCTTGTTACGGTCATAGCTGAACAGTCCCAGAGCATCATCGGCAAGATATATGACGGCAGAGTCCGATACCGCCGAACCCTTGAGTATCTTCCTGAAATTGTAGTCCTGGTCGGTGAAGGTGGCCAGCAGCCTGCATCTGTGTCTCTCCAGGTCAAACGTATAGAGACTGTGTGTTCCGGCATCGTAGAAAGAAGCTTCATTGCCGTTCAGCAGTATGTCATCGGTCTGAAGTATTACATCGTCATATCTCAGGGTGGTGGCCTGCTGCCTCTTGGGGTTATAGCAGAGTATGCGGTCGTCGCAGGCGATCAGGACATCTTCCTTGCAGACTATGCTCTTTACGTTGCCGAGCATGATCAGACCTCCTTCCGATGCCACATCCCTGATGTTGGTGACCGTTCCGTTCGATATTATGGAGAGTCCCACGTCCGATCCTACCCAGAGACGGCCCTGACTGTCCTTGGCGAGCACGTTCAGAGACTGGCTCTCCAGACCGTTTCCTATGGTCCTCTGTGAAAGGGAGACCCCGTTAACCGCCCAAAGTGCAGTTGTAAGGAGTAACAGGAAGACCGTCGTTATAGTTCTTTTCATATACAATAGCAGTAATTCACATAATATCACTACAAATCTAACTAAACGTCAATTTATTTCCGATTTTTCAAGGCATAAATAACACATGGGGACGGATTTTTTTGACATACGGGAGGCGATAAGACAAAAAAAGAGCGCGCGGAACATGATTCCGCGCGCTCCTGTATGGAGAAACCCTCTAAATCAGAGATTGGGGTTGTACTTCTTCCACTCGCTTACTGCAGGCAGGACGCCCAGTGAGATAACCTCATCACGCATAGCCTGGAGGTGCTTGTAGCTGGCCTCGATGTCAGCCATCTCGGTAGCGGTACCCTTGACGTCAGTGTAGTGAACGCCGGTAGCGTCGATGGTTGAAGGCATAGCCATCATCACGTTCTGGAACTGTGAGTTGTTTACGTAGCAACCTGCGGGCCACTCGAACTTCTCACCACCCATGGCAGCACCGATCATCTCGATTGATACGAATGAGGGGCTCTGGAATGATGAACGTCCGCGGAGCTCGATGATCTTGGCACCACCCTTGATTACATCCTGCTTCATCTGAGCCCACTGCTCGTTTGTCAGGGCGGGAGTACCGATGATATCGGTCAGAGGCTTGCCGTCAACCTTGGCGGTTGATGCGAATACTGCCATCTGCTCACCGTGACCGCCGTATGTGCGTGCGGTGGTAACCTTGTCCTGAGCTACACCGAAGTGCTTGGCCAGAGCGCTCTGCAGACGTGTTGAGTCAAGAGCGGCAAGAGTTGTGATCTGTGAGGGTTTGAGGCCTGAGTAAACCAGGGTAACCAGACCGGTGATATCGGCCGGGTTGAATATGATGACGCAGTGCTTGAGGTTAGGGCAGTAGGTCTTGATGTCCTTACCCAGCTGCTCGGCTATCTTGGCGTTGCCAACCAGAAGGTCCTCACGTGTCATACCAGCCTTACGGGGAGCACCACCTGATGATACCATGTACTTGGCATCCTTGAAAGCCTCCTCTACCTTATCGGTAAAAGTAATGTTGACACCGGGGAATGCGCAGTGGCGAAGTTCCTCTACTACACCCTCCAGTCCAGGCATGTAAACATCATAAAGACAGATGTTTGATGAAAGACCCATCATAATGGCAGTCTGTGCCATGTTTGATCCGATCATTCCGGCTGCGCCTGAGATGACCAGCTTTTCATTAGTCAAAAACTTCATAACTATATTTGTTTTAGTCTGTGTTATTGTCTTGGACCGCAAAAGTAATCAATTACTCTGATGATTGGTATTTTAATTCGGAAAACTTACACTATTTTTGGCCTCAAAATCAAAGAATCCGATTATATGGCGATAATCAAATCAGTAAGAGGTTTTACCCCTGAGATAGGTGATGATTGTTTCCTGGCCGATAACGCCGCAGTGATAGGTGACGTGGTCATCGGTGACGGCTGCAGCATCTGGTTCGGGACCGTTCTGCGCGGTGATGTAAACTCCATCCGTATAGGCAACGGCACCAACATACAGGACGGATCGGTCATCCATACACTCTATCAGAGATCGACTACCGTTATAGGCAATAACGTATCTGTAGGCCATAACGTGACCATACACGGAGCCACCATCAAGGACAACGCCCTGATAGGTATGGGTTCGGTGGTTCTGGATCATGCCGTAGTGGGTGAGGGAGCCATCGTGGCAGCCGGTTCAGTAGTGCTGGGTAAGACTGTGATTCCCGCCAACACCCTTTGGGGCGGGGTTCCTGCCAAATATATCAAGGATGTCGATCCCGAGCAGGCTCAGGAGATGAACCAGCGGATTGCCCGGGATTACCATATGTACGCTTCCTGGTATAAGGAAGAATGACGGATTGGGGTCAGACCCCTTTTCGTCAATTCAGGCCGATTTCGCCCAGGATTCTCTCTGAGGTGCCGCTGCTGCTGCGTACGTAGTCTCCTGCGGCGCGGCCGGCTTTCTTGAGCGCTGTGGGGTTGCTGATGAACTTGTCAATCAGCACGCGCAGTGAGTAGGCATCGGTTATTTCGAATCCACCCTTGAGACGTTTCAGGTCCTGTGCCTCGCGGAACCTCTGGTTGTTGGGACCGAAGAGCACGGGGATATCGAACACAGCGGCCTCGAGCACGTTGTGTATTCCTACTCCGAATCCGCCGCCGATGTAGGCGATATGGCCGTAGCGGTAGATTGAGGAGAGCATTCCGAAACAGTCTATGATGAGGGTGTCATAACCCTTGATGTTATCCAATGTAGCCTGTGACAGACGTATGTGGTCGCGTCCCTGCAACATCGACTCTATCTGTACCAGGTGCTCCTCATGTATCTCATGGGGTGCGATTATGAGTTTCCAGTTGGGCTTGGTCTGGAAGTAGGGGATGAAGAGCTCCTCATCGGCGGGCCATGAGCTGCCTGCTATGAAGGTGGGGTCTCCGTTCACGAACTTCTCAATCACGGGGAACTGCTTGGATGCGGCTGCAACCTCGAGCACGCGGTCGGCGCGGGTGTCACCTACTATCGATACCTCGGTTATTCCTATGCTCTTGAGCAGATCCTTGGAGTGACGGTCCTGAACAAAGAGGTGCTTGAAATAGGTGAGAGCCTTGGCATATCCCTTACCGTACCATTTGAAAAACAGCTGGTTGTCGCGGAATATTGACGATACGCTGAATATCTCGATGTTCCTCTTATGTAATCCTCTCAGGAAATTGGGCCAGAACTCATACTTGATGAAAAAAGCCTTCTCTATCTTGATGGTGTTCAGGAACCTCCTTACGTTGATGGGCGTGTCAAACGGTATATAGCATACTATATCGGCACCCTTGTAGTCCTTTCTGACCTCATAACCCGAAGGTGAGAAGAAGGTGAGCAGGATCTTGCATTCAGGATGCTTGTTATGTATTCTCTCTATCAGGGGACGGCCCTGTTCGAACTCACCGAGTGACGATGCGTGAAACCACAGATAGCTGGAATCCGGGTCCACTTTCTCCCTGATGGTGTCAAGGATGGAGTTATGTCCCTTTAAGAGAAGGCGAGCCTTGCGGTTGAACAGCGAGGCAATGGCCAGAAGACCTGCGTACAGGTAGATACCTATTGTGTAGATAATCATGTCTTAAGTTCAGGAAAGTTCCGAAATAGCCTTACGGGCACGTCTCAGGGTCTCTTCACGACCCAGGAAATCTGTTATGCAGAAAATCTGCGGACCCATAGCGGCGCCAACCAGAGTAACACGCAGGGCGTTCATGACCTTGCCTGTGGCGTAGCCCTTGGAGGCTATCCACTCCATTACCTTGGGTTCGAGCGTCTCACCGTTCCAGTCCTCCTGTGCCTCAAGGAAGTCGCACAGTTCGGCGGTGGTGCGGGGAGCCTCATCTTTCCACCATTTCTTGAGTGATTTCTCATCGAACTCAGTGGGGGCCTGGAAAAGGTATGAGCAGTTGTCCCAGAGCTCACCTACAAAATTGACGCGGTTCTTTACCAAACCTACGGCTTTCTCCACGCGCTCCATGGGAGCCTTGACGCCGTGGCTTTCAAGAATGGGGTTGAAGAGTTCCGCTATCTCACGGTCGCTCTTGAGCATTATGTATTCGTGGTTGAACCACACAAGCTTCTGATAGTTGAAACGGGCACCTGCCTTGCTGCATTTCTCAAGGTTGAACAGGTCAACCATCTCATCCATGGACATGATTTCACGGTCATCGCCCGGATTCCAGCCCAGCAGGGCCAGGAAGTTGATCACTGCCTCCGGCAGATAGTCTTTCTCACGATAGCCCGATGATACCTCACCGGTCTTGGGATCGTGCCACTCCAGGGGGAATACAGGGAATCCCAGACGGTCGCCGTCACGCTTGCTGAGTTTGCCGTTACCCTCGGGCTTGAGCAGCAGAGGAAGATGTGCAAACTGCGGCATGGTATCCTCCCAGCCGAACGCGCGGTAGAGAAGGACGTGCAGAGGAGCGGACGGAAGCCACTCTTCGCCACGTATCACATGAGTCACTTCCATCAGATGGTCATCGACGATGTTGGCCAGATGGTATGTGGGGAGCTGGTCTGCGGATTTGTAGAGCACCTTGTCATCCAGTACGGATGAGTTTATGGTAACCTTGCCGCGGATAAGGTCATCGACCTCAACCTCCTGGTCGGGCTCTATGAGGAAACGTACCACGTACTGGTTTCCGGCCTCAATGAGAGACTTGACCTCCTGGGCGGGCAGGGTGAGCGAGTTGCGCATCTGACCGCGGGTGGCTGCGTCATACTGGAAGTTGGGAATCTCGTTGCGCTTGGCCTCAAGCTCGGCAGGAGTGTCAAAAGCTATGTAAGCCTTACCTGCATCCAGCAGCTGGTCCACGTATTTCTTGTAGATCTCACGGCGCTCCGACTGGCGGTAGGGGCCGTAGTTTCCGCCGAATGATACACCCTCATCGAATTTGATGCCGAGCCAGCGGAAGGCCTCAAGTATATAATCCTCGGCACCCGGTACAAAGCGGTTGCTGTCGGTATCCTCAATTCTGAAAATAAGGTCGCCTCCGTTCTTGCGGGCGAATAGGTAGTTGTAAAGTGCCGTACGTACGCCTCCGATATGGAGAGGGCCTGTAGGACTAGGTGCAAAACGCACTCGGACGCGACGGCTGCCTGTTTTATCTGTCATCTCTTTTGATTTAGCGCTGCAAAAGTAATCATTTTCTTATGAAAATGTTGTATTTTTACGCATCAACCTAACTAACAGGATCGGCATAATGAAAGACGAGCGACGTTTTATAAAAAGCAACAGGAATCTGCTAATTCTCCTATCCGTTATCTCAGTACTGCTTACAGTCTATTCCATGCCAGCCGGACACAAGGAGAACTACACCTTTACCGTAGGAAAACCCTGGACATATAATGTGCTCATAGCTCCGTTCAACTTCTCGGTCGAGAAGAGTGACGAGGCATGGCAGGCCGAGGCAGACAGTGTCAAGGCATCGTTCGCACCCTATTTTACACGCAATGCATCCGTTCAGGAGGCTGCTCTGGCTCAGTTTGACCGATTCTATGCCGACAGTCTGAGCAAGCTGGTGTGGGAGGAATCCTATCAGGCGCTGCGTACCCGTCTCAAGAAAGTATATCAGGACGGCATCATATCCACTTCCGATGAAGACCTGCTCGCCGGAAAGCCGCTGTTCCGCATCTACGAGGGCAACACATCGTCATTCGTTCAGACATCGGCCGTAAAGAGCATACGCGACGCTTACCGTTACGTGACCGAGGCCTCAGTATACAATTATGACCGATACATACTTCTGCAGCACAACCTGGAGGAGTTCATACAGCCCAACGTCATATATGACGCCGCCCGTTCCGATGCCGACCTGAGCGAGCAGCTGGCCGGTATATCCCATTTCAAGGGAATGGTGGTTGAGGGCCAGAAGATAATCGACCAGGGTGAGATAGTTGACGAGCAGAAGAGTCAGGTCATCAACTCATATCTTGAGAAGGTGAACGAGAAGACCATGTCCAAGCGGTTCCAGCTGCTCACATGGACAGGCCGCTCGGTATTCGTGATCATAGCTTTCGTGATTCTGTTCGTCTATCTCATACTCTACCGCATAGATGACATAGAGAGCCGTTCCATTCTCTATTTCCTGTTCGGCTCCATAATACTGTTCACGGTGGCTGTGGGATTCTACTGCCAGTATTCGGGCTGGAGCATATTCCTGTTCCCGTGCTCCATGCTGGCCATCATGCTGCGTATCTTCATAGACTCACGTACGGCATTCACAGGTTACCTGGTATTCATACTCTCCACATCGCTCATAGTCTCCATGCCTTATGAATATATGCTGCTTGAGATTGTGGCCGGACTCACGGGTATCTATTCTCTCAAGGAACTGTCGCAACGATCCCAGATACTGCGAACCTGTCTGCTCATTTTCGTGTCGTACAGTGTCGTGTGGAGCGCCCTTCAGGCTACCCAGCTGGAGAATATCAGTGACATAGACCCGTGGATATTCCTTTTCTTTGCCATCAACTGCATTGTGATACTGCTTGTCTATCCGCTGCTGTTCGTGATAGAGAAACTGTTCGGATTCACATCGAACGTGACACTTATAGAGCTCTCCAACATAAATAACCCGCTTCTGCGTGAGCTGGCCGAGAAGGCTCCCGGCACTTTCCAGCACTCCATGCAGGTTTCCACGCTGGCCGCCGAGGCTGCCACCCGTATCAAGGCCAACCCGCAGCTGGTACGTACCGCTGCCCTCTATCATGACATAGGCAAGATGGATAGTGCTCCCTTCTTTACCGAGAACCAGAACGGAGTGAATCCGCATGACAAACTCACCCCGCAGCAGAGCGCCCGTATCATAACCGAGCATGTGGAGAAGGGACTTGAGCTGGCCGACAAGTTCGGACTGCCCGAGTCGATTCGCGGTTTCATAGCATCACATCACGGCAAGGGCGTGGCCCGATACTTCTACATCAAGTACCAGCAGGCTCATCCAGACCTGGCTGCCGACCCGCATGATTTCAGCTATCCCGGACCCAACCCTGACTCCAAGGAGAAGGCTATCGTAATGATGGCCGATGCCGTCGAAGCCGCCTCACGCAGCCTCAAGGAGTATACCGAGGAGAGTATTGGAGAGATGGTCGACAGGATTATCGATACTCAGGTTCAGGAGGGTTACTTTATGGATTGCCCCATAAGCTGGCAGGAGATAAACCGTGTAAAGGAGACCTTCAAGGAGAAGCTGCGCACCATGTATCACACGCGCATCAGCTATCCGGAGACTACTGTGGATCTGCGTCAAAAGAAAGAGTGACGCCGCTTATACCCTGAGTCGCTGAGAGTGCCTGTGCGGCCTGTGCGAATATCTGACGGCTCCCGTCAACCGGGAGTTCCAATCCTATCTTTACTATGATGCGTCTTATGTGGAGGTATTGTACCTTGGCAACAGGTGGCGCATCGGGACCAAGTACTGCCTCCTGACCGAACCGTGAGGCCAGAAAGTCACGCATGACAAGGGCTGCACGCTCCACCATATCGGCCTCATGACCTTTGAGAATGGCTGTCACTATACGTGTGTAGGGAGGGTAGCTGAATGCATGACGCTCCTCCATCTGCGTGTTGTAGAATCCCTTATAGTCATTCCGGCGTACCAAATCCATGACGGGGGTATCGGGCATACGAGTCTGTATGATCACCTTTCCAGGTACATCCTTACGGCCGGCACGTCCTGCTACCTGAGCCATAAGCTGGAAACCGCGCTCCGTGGAGCGGAAGTCGGGGTAGCTCATCATGGAATCGGCCTGTATGATACCGACCACACTGACCCTCTCGAAATCAAGTCCTTTCGATACCATCTGGGTGCCTATGAGAATGTCGGTACGGCCCTCCTGGAAGTCATCCAGAATTGACTCGTAGCCGTTCTTGGCAGAGTCAAGGTCCAGACGTGCCATACGTGCCGACGGGAACAGCTGACGTGCCTCCTCCTCAATACGTTCAGTACCGAATCCGCGGCTGCGCAGGTTACGGCCCTTGCATGAGGGGCATACTGACGGTACGGTGTAACGCCGTCCGCAGTAGTGGCAGCTGGCTGTACCTGCCGTCTTATGGAAGGTAAGGCTCACGTCGCAGCAGTTACATTTCTGAACCCATCCGCAGTCAGGACACTCCACGGTGCCGGCATATCCGCGGCGGTTGTGGAACAGTATAACCTGGCGCTTGTTCTCCAGAGCCTGTGATATGTTCTCTATAAGAATTGGGGAGAACAGTCCCTGCATGTATTTGCGACGGCGCAGGTCGGCTGTATCGACCACCTTGATCTCGGGCAGCTGCATACCGCGGTAACGCTCGGTGACTGTAACCAGTCCGTATTTGCCCGATATGGCGTTGGCATAACTCTCCAGGGCGGGAGTGGCACTGCCCAGCAGCGTCTTGGCTCCGCATATGGAGGCCAGCATGATGGCGGTGTTGCGTCCGTTGTAACGGGGTGCGGGATCCTCCTGCTTGAAACTGGACTCATGCTCCTCGTCGACTATGACCAGACCCAGGTTACGGAACGGCAACATCACGGCCGAGCGTGCTCCCAGAACCAGTCTGTAGGGGTTGTCACTTACCTGTTTGTTCCAGACCTCCACCCTTACGTTATCGGCACAACGGGAGTGGTATACGCACATGTCGTTGCCGAAAACCCGCTGCAGACGATGCTCTATCTGGGTGGTAAGTGCAATTTCAGGTAGCAGGTAGAGAACCTGACGGCCCATCTTAAGCTGCTCCCTTATGAGGTTTATGTATATCTCGGTCTTACCGCATGCCGTCACTCCGTGCAGCAGGCATACGCTTTTGGTACGTAGCAGGCTGTGTATGCTCTCCAGTGCGGTCTGCTGGGCCGGACTCAGGACTGAAGGTTGTGAGAGTGCGCCCTTGA
>JBGURN010000195.1:0-1603 GCA_045131955.1 Bacteroidaceae bacterium | reverse complement strand
CAAACGCAGAACTCCCAATGTTGGCGATACCCTCATCCAAAGTAATGGTCAGAATATTGGAACGGTTGAAATACCAGGGTGTATTTTGATAATAACTTGCGTTCCAGATACCGGTTCCCCTTGTCAAGTGAATATTGGTTATGGCAGTACAACCATAGAAAGAGGAACTCCCGATTGCTGCACTGCATGGCATGGTCAGCGACGTCAGCTCCATGCAACCGGAAAACGTACTAGATCCAATACTGGTGACGCTGTCCGGGATAGTGATGGATGTCAGCCCCGTGCAGCCAGAAAACGCATGATTGCCGATGTTGGTGATGCCATCTCCAATGGTAATAGATGTCAGACCTGTGCAACCGATAAATGATCGAGAGCCTATGCTGATCAACCCATCGGGCAGCGAGACCTTTGTAACCTCCGTCCTGAAAGATGCCCAGGGCTGATCATCGTCATTCTCATAATCATACATCTCACCGGTACCGGTGATGGTCACGGTGCCGGTGTCTGCGTCAAAGGTCCAGGTCAAATCGTTGCCGCAGGTGCCGGAGAAGAGTTCAAGCTTGTCTATGGTCTTCTTCTCCCGGCTCAGCTCCGCGCCGCAGACGGCGCAATACACCACCTCGTCGTAGCTGCCCGCCGCTTCATAAGAGGCCGGCACCTCGTTTTCCCGCACCGGTTCGCCGGGGGTATGGCCTTGGGCCAGTATCTCCTCATAGGTCGTATAGTCGCAGCGGGAGCAGGTGTCGTAAGCCTCCCAGCCGATCTCCGTGCAGGTGGCCGCCTGGGCTTCATGGTGCACTAAGTCATGGTCAAGAGTGGGAATCTCTACATAAGTCGTGTAGTCACACCGTGAGCAGGTGTCATAGGCGTCCCAACCGATCTCAGTACAGGTTGCCGCTTTCGCCTCGTGATGCACCAAGTCATGGTCAAGAGCGGGAATCTCTTCATAGGTCGTATAGTCGCAGCGGGAGCAGGTGTCATAGGCGTCCCAGCCGTATTCCGTACAAGTCACCGCCTTAGCTTCATGATGCACCAGGTCGTGGCCGAGGGCAGGGAGAAGCCAACCCTGCTCTTCTGTAATCTCAGTGTTGCCGTCCTCGTCACTAAAGTATTTGTGGCAGCCCTCACAATACCAATAAGCGTAGTTGCCGTCCGTGATGCAAGTTTCGGCAACGGCTGGGTACGCGATCATAGAGTGACTGTGGGCAGGAATGACCCAAGCGTTTTCACTGAACCTCTCAGTGCCTTGTTCATCGGAAAAATAACCTCCGCACACAGAGCAATGCCAGTATTCAACGTTGCCCGGTTCGGTGAGGGTTGGTTCAGTCGCTTCATGATGGGTCAGGGTGTGTGTATCGGTGGGAGCGATGATCCAGCTTAAATCATCGATCTCATTTTCGCCGCATTCATCGGAGAAGTATTTGCCGCATACAGAGCAGTGCCAATATTCAGTATTGCCGCTGTCGACACAGGTTGCCTCAGTAGCCGAAACATGCTCCAGAGCATGGGCCGGTGTTGAGGTATAGGTCGCTGTATAGGTCGCGTTACCTGTGACTTCGGCAAGAGGCGGTGTCCAACCAGCAAAGGTATAGCTGGTGCAGTT
>JBGURN010000194.1:0-3205 GCA_045131955.1 Bacteroidaceae bacterium | reverse complement strand
GGAAGAGAAGGTCTCGAGGTAGCGACGCTGCCCCTCGGCAAAGATGGTGTCAAACGCCAACGACGACTTGCCGCTGCCGCTCAATCCAGTAATCACCGTGAGTCGGTCATGCGGCACCTCCACATCTATGTTCTTGAGGTTATGGACGCTCGCGCCCAGCACCTCAACGCTGTCTATTTCCTGCCCGTTAATTTTCATTCAGTTGTCAATTTTCTTTTGTCAGATAATCTAGAATTCCTAACTCTAATCGATGACCCAGTCCTTATTATAGACGCTAAAGGTGCGCTTGCTGCGATAGAGCTCACTCTGCTTGGGAATACGCACCTTGTAGGTCTTGCCCGAGGCGTTTGTCAACTTGGTGGAACGGATCCAAGGGTTCGCTTCCCGCAACTGGGCATAAGTAAGGCCCTTGTCCTTGGCCCAGTCTATCCAACTGGCGACCGAGCCGGTCACATCAACGGTCGTATAGTCCACTGGTTGCCACAGGTTCTTGCGCGAGAAGCGGTAGCCATAACGCTTCGGCGATTCCATCAGCAACTTGTAGGCCATGATGCGGAACACATAGCGCGACGTCTCTTGAACTAGGTACAGGTCAAAGGAGTTATCCACGCGTTGCTTGGACAATTCATTGCTGATCTTCTGCATACCAGCATTATAACTGGCAGCAACAGTGGGCCAGTGACCATATTTCTTATAGGCCGATTTGAGATACTTGCAAGCGGCAACGGTAGATTTCTCTGGGTCATAGCGCTCGTCCACCTCCTCAGAGACCTCCAAACCGTAGTCACGCCCTGTCCCTGCCAGGAGTTGCCACATGCCGGCAGCCTTGGCGCTGGAGTAGGCGCTGTAGTCCATAGAACTCTCGGTCACAGCAAGATACAGGAAGTCCAGAGGCACACCTTGCTCTTTGAGGATTTTGGCCAACGCAGGGAAATAGCGATTGGCGCGCTTAAAACAAAGTTCGGTCGTCGTCTGGCCATAGATAATGCTTGTCAGTTCCCTGTCCAGTCGCTCAGCCATATCCAGCCTGTCAAAACTCACGGTCTCGCCCGCAAAGTTGATACTCATGGGAATGTCAGGGCTTGCCGTTGTACTGAACACGGGCGACGAATTGCCCGTACCCGTCTTGCTGTACTCTCGTTTGAGTTGAGCCTGCGCCACCGTAGTAGAAGCCACCAGCAGCACAGCCATCAATATAATCTTCTTCATGTAATGTTTGTTCCTCTATAATCTGCGAGCAACGCGAGCATAACCGCGGATGCCTCACTAATCTCTAATCTCTAATCAACAAATTGCGGCAAAAGCCGCAATTTGTTTAATATCCTCCTCCACCTGAGCAGTTACCCGAGGTGCCGCTGGCACCCTTCTTGTAACGCAGGATGGTGATGTCGCCACGTTTCTTGTATTTCACGCCGTCACTGCCCAGAGCCGTCACGACATAATAATAGACACCAGTGTCAACGAGTTTGCCGTGATAGGTACCGTCCCAACCGCTGCCGGGATCAGTGAATTCACACACTAGGGTTCCCCAGCGGTTAAAGATCCAGCAGTGGAACTCCACAAGCGACTTGTAAGAGACTTTCCAGATGTCGTTCACACCCTCGGTTGAACCAGGAGAGAAAATGTTGGGGCACACCAGCTCACTCTCGCTGACGGTGATGGTGTAGGTCTCGCCATAGGTCGGGCACGTACCGGATGCATTGTCAACCATATAGCGCATGTAGTAGGTGCCGGCTTCAGTAAAGGAGTAATCCACCTCATCCTGGTTGTATTGCAGGATGACGTTTTCAAAATCCTGATCAGTAGCCATTTCCCACACACGATAGACCACGGCATCGGTAGGGTAACCGGTAAACACGATATTGACAGGAGCCGAACCTCCCAGGCCGCTCTCTATACCCTTCTCGTTATTGTTGCCACGATCTTCTTGAACAGCAGTGGTATTACAGTCCACAGCCTGGGTGTAATAATAATCGCCCTCAACACTTTCTCCGATACCCCACTCCTCCAGGAAGCGGTCTCCCGAAAGCAAAAATGCCGTGTTGCACAACGGCGGCGTTATCTCGACACCTTGATCCAGTGCTGCGAAGCTCTCGACAGTTACAGCTTCCTGCCAGTGGGTGCTGTCGTCCCACACCAGCGTGTTATAAGTCAGTTTTATATCACGGTCAAGCACCTGACGGTGACCGTTGATGGTATAGAATGGGATGGCGTCGGCATGGCCGTCAATATTGAGCGTGAGGAGGTGGCATGGCTCCATATTGTTGCAGGACATGTCATTCAGTTCCATGGGGAAGTCGGCATAATTGACTACCCAGAAGTAAAAGGGAGAATCGTTACCCTCCTGAATCTTGTATCCCTTATTGGAAATATCCTGACTCAATAAGGTGGACATCTGTCCATTCCAAGCAGCAGAGACTGTATCAGGATAATTCCAGTTATGCGAGTCATAGCTTGTCCATGTCGGCCTATCACCGGTTGAAGAAGTATAGGTCATCCCCACACCTTGAGTGTTATAGACCACAAATATCTTGTCCAGACCGGTGGTTTTATCGGGGGTCACCTCAATGACGGGATATTGCCCTATACCAGTAAACGCCAATTGGGCACTCGCCGACAACAAAGCCAGCGCGGCCGCCATGAGCATGATGATTCTCTTATTCATAGTGCGCACTTGATATCTATATTACATTATATATAACGTGAACCAGCCCCGCTTATTGCCACAACCCGCCAGATTATGGCATCAAAATGACCGTACAACAAGCATCCCCATGTCACAGGTAGTGTCAGGACCCTCGTGACATGGGGATGCTGTGCTACAACCGATTTAGCGACGTTTTGCAGCGTTGCGAATCGGCTTATTGTTGGAGTTCTGTTTCTCCTTGGCTTTCTCGGCCTCGATTTGCTTCAAGATCTCGCCTTTTTCCGTGTGGGGGACGTCGGTTCTTCCATTATAGGTGGGTTTGCTGTCCGACGAAGTCGGGCGATTAATCGTATTGCCATGGGCCGGACGGTCAACCTTTGCGGGGGGACGGTTCACGGTTGTTGACGGGGTAGTAGTTGTGCCGTTTGTTGACGGAGTAGTGGCTGTGCCGTTTGTTGACGGAGCGGTGGCTGTGCCGTTTGTTCCCGAGGGGTTGGTAACCTGTTCGGTCGTCGTTCCTAAAGGCGATTGACCATTGTTGGAATTATTGTCCGAACG
>JBGURN010000193.1:0-4484 GCA_045131955.1 Bacteroidaceae bacterium | reverse complement strand
AAGAAGGCGATGATTGCCATAGCAATCATTGTAATCGTTACGATACAGGCTTGAGTTTCCATAATCTTATTATTTTTAAGTTAGTATTCGTTTTCTACTCATTGAAACGGGTTTTCCCCTTTCGCTGTTACAAAATTAGGATGCCTGTTCTACCCTGTCAAATATTTTTCAACCAAAAATGCCGATTGTCTATTTTTTTTACACTATAGTGTCTAATTTTTTTACAGTTTGGCGATAATGCTTAATGTTTTACTGTTGATTGCAGCCAGGTGACGATATCTTGCAGCACCGCGGGTGACATCGTCTCATGGATAGCGCCATAATTTGCACTGCCCTTCCACTCGGTGCAAGTCTGGAAGAAATGGTTCAGCCCCTCATAGGCCTTGACAGTAGCGTGAGGTACGTGTCGCTTAATGCCATCCAGGTTGTTCTCGCATGCTACCTGGCTGTCCAGCGTGCCGTTGATGGCGAGCATCGGGCACTTGACACGCTTGAGGTTTTCGGTCGGGTCATACTGGAAGACACAGCGCACCATGGGCAGGGAGAACAATTTAATGTATTGTGCGGTTGTCAGTCCTTTCAAGTACTGCTGCAATGCGGGATTTCCCTCCTGCTGATGAAAATATTCAGTCAACTTGTTGCTCATTGTGACCGAATCTCTCTCGGTGACAATGATAGTGTAAAAGTCCTCGTTCATCTTCATCAGATCTTCGCCAAATTCAAGTCCTGCAGCCTTGAACCCTAGTTGTGTTTGCGTCATGCCCAGTTCTTTACCTGGCACACCAGGACCCGCCATTGAGACGATATAGGCAACCTCGTCGGGATGCTTGGCTGCATTCATGACGGCAATCAAGCCACCTTCACTGTGGCCAACGAAACCCACACGGGTGGCATCCACTTCGGGACGTGTCTTGAGGTAACGCAGCGCCGCCATGGCATCGGTGGCAAGTGGTTCGGATGGAGCACCTGGATCACCGCCGATGGTGGCACCCACGCCTCGCTCGTCATAGCGCAGCACGGCAAAGCCATTGCGGCTCAACGCATCGGCAAGCAGCAGGAACGGTTTGTGGCCAAAGACTTCCTCATCGCGGTCAAGGGGACCTGAACCGGCAACCAGCACCACGGCGGGGAAATGACTACCCTTGTCGGGAAGCGTCAATGTGCCCGAGAAGATGATGTCTCCGTTGTTAAACGTCACGTCCTCGCTGCGGTAGGGCTTATTGGTATCGCCCTCGATGGCAGTTTCCTGAGGACGGGTGTCTTGCACCTCTCCTGTGCGTGTCATGTTCAATTTGATGTCAAAGCCATACTGAGTGAAAGTTCCATTCAGCGTCTCGCCTTCCAAGGTACCCTTGTAGGAGGCGTTTGAGGCGGGTATGTCCACGTTCAATTCATTGCCACTGATGGTGGCTGTCGCAGGCAAGTTGAAGGCATTCTGGTCAGGAAAATCCCAAGTGAAGGCGACGTCATCACCAGTCTGCTGGATGTTGAATACAATGGTGAATGAATTGGGGCCGAATTCAAGCACGCCGCTCCATGAGCCGTTGAAGTCCTGGCCATGGGCCACACTGGTCATGCCCGCCATGAGAACCAAGGCGGCAGACAATAGAGGATACAATAAATGATTTTTCATCGTTCTTTGCATATTAGTAATTAATGTATTGTTATCGTGTATCGCGAAAACCGGGTTTCTCCCTTTCGCTGTCACAAAGTTAAGATACCTGTTCTACCCTGACAAATATTTTTTAACCAAAAATGCCGATTGTCTGTTTTTTTACACAATAGTGTCAAATTTTTAGACAAAATAAAAAACAGCTAACTATAATAACGTGAGTTAGACGTAATTCTATAATAAGTTTCAGCGAGTTAGCCATCAGAAGGCTTGTAGAGACGCAAAATTTTGCGTCTCCAGGGCTGTGTTTTGTAATGTTTAACGACGGGAGACTGTGTCATAATATATTAATGTCCGTGCTTCGCACGGAGAAATTAAGCAAAAATTAGTATAAAAATTAAACAAACTAATTTTATTAATAATTTTGTTTAATTTCTCGGCCGTTAGGCCGATTAATAATCATGAGGCGAATTATGACACGGCCTCTACATGGCGGATGAAATGTGTATCAGTACTTTATTTTCGTTGAACTCACGTTGTTTTATGCTGATGAAATTCACATAGAAAAAGCCAGGAATTTTTGTAAATCCCTGGCTCTTTAAGTGTGAATGAGTCTCGTTTACTCCTCGGGAGTCATCACAACCTCAACCTTGTTGCCGGCGCTCAAGAGTTCGCGGGCAAAGGCGGCAATCGACTCGGGAGTCTGGGCCTTAATAATCTGCTCATAGCTGGTGTGCTTATCCATGCCACGCTCAACATACCACTGGAGGATATTCATCCAGTACCAGTTCTCTTTGATACTGGTCTGGTAGTCCTTGAGCAACATCTCTTTGAAGTCCTCAAGGGCGGCACCGTCGATAGTGGTGCAGGCATTCACGATCTCCTCATTCATGATCTTGAGGGCCAAATCGGTGAACTCAGGCTTAACGGGGCACCTTGCAGTGATACACGTGAAGGGATTGTCACCATTGAGGGAGTTCCAACCGTAGGCACTCGTTGAGTAGGCGGCACCGGCGTCCTCACGGATCTTCTGCAAGTAGATTTTGTCCAAGAGTTTACCCAGCAGGTCGGCCTTCACCTCATTTTCCACGGTGAAAGGCATAGTTTTGTTATACCAGTAGATGGCGCTATTGGCCTTAGGCTCTTCCATCTTGCGGGAGAAGTGGTTGATGACCTCACCCTCAGGGTAGTCGTCGTGATTGACCCAGTTGGTCTTGACACCCTTCTTGGCAGGCAGGCTCGCAATGTACTGCTCGATGAGCGGACGGATGGTAGCCTCGTCAAACGAGCCGATGAAGTAGAAGGTGAAGGTGGCGGCATTGGCAGTGCGCTCCTTGAGAATCTGCATCACGCGGTCATAGTCGAGTTGTTGCTTCAGGCTCTCGGCGGTGATGGGCTTACTGCGCCAGCTGTGGCTACCCAGGGTTACGTTCAGAGAGTCGCTGAACGCGGTCTCGGGGAGAAGATCCCTGTTCTTGAGCGATGTCTCCATCATGTTGATAAAGGTGTTATAGCCCTTCTCATCCTTGCGAATATCGGTAAATCCCAGATAGATGAGCTGGAACATGGTCTCCAGATCCTTGACTGTTGATGAGGCACTCACATCATCATAGTAGCCTCCCAAGCCCACGTTGACTGAGACTTGCTTGCCGGCAAGCGCCTTTTCCAGCTCGGTGCTGGAGAACTCGCCCAGGCCGCTCACCATCGAAATGAAACCTGACATGGCAGCATTCAGTCTGTCTTTCTCGCCATAGAGTGATGAGCCACCGCGCTGACGGGCGTTCATCATGATTTCGTCATCTTTGAATTTAGTCGGTTTGAGGATCACGCGGGCGCCATTGCTCAGTTCCAACTCTTTGTAGTCAAACTGGCTGTTGTAACGTTCTTTTTTGATTTTGCCCTTCTTGGGCAGCTTGGAAATCAAGGGTTCCTGGCGCACGTTGTCCACAAAGGCCTCCACCTCGGCGTTCAAGCCATTGTTGACAGCGGTCAACATGGCCTCGGGGGTAGCATAGACGGCATCGTCTTTCTCCTGATTGAAATTCACAATCACCATGTTCTTGCCATCGGTGGTAATCAATTCGGGCAGCACCTCGTTGACGGCCTCAACAGGGATCATGGGGAGAATCTGGTTGACCAGCTGATATTCCTGCTCAATCGATGGAATGGGTTCACCATCCAGGTAGTTGCGGTAGTATTCACTGGCAAGACTGCCATTGTAAATCTTGTTGCGCTCGTTGTAGCGGCTCTCAAGGCTGCTCAAAATCTCCTCGCGGCAACGGGCATACTCGGTCTCGGTGAAGCCGTGCTTGGCGGCACGCATCGCTTCGGTGACGAGGGCTTCGGTAGCGGCTTCGACCATGCCTTCCTTGGGCATGCAGACCATGTTGAACGCACCCTTGTTTTGGGAGTACAAGTAGTTGCCGTCATAGGCATATCCCATCAGGAAGGGGCAGTCAGGCTCCATTGCCTTTTCGCTCATGCGGGAGTTGAACATACTTGCAGCCATCGTCTTGATGTAGTTGGTCAGCAGGTATTCTATCGAAGCTTTGTCTTCACGAGGCACGGCATCGTGCTTGAACATCAGTTGCACGGTGCTGGTCTGCTGCTCCTTGTCCTTGTCAATGACAATGATGGGTTCCTCGTTGTCGGGAACGGGCTCCTCAACCACCTGGGCAGCGTTGGGGTCGAGTTTGCAGTCCTTGAACAGTTCCTGGATCTGTGCCTCGATGTGATCGACATCCACGTCACCCACGATGACCAGGGCCTGGTTGTCGGGACGATACCACTTGTGGTAATAGTCGCGCAGTTCCTGATAGGGGAAACTGTCCACCACGCTCATCAGACCGATGGGCATGCGGCGGCCATACTT
>JBGURN010000192.1:0-16638 GCA_045131955.1 Bacteroidaceae bacterium | reverse complement strand
CGTTATCGAGATTCCGGAGTTCAGGGATTATCTTACCCGTGAGGCTCTCAAGAGCGATACACTCCAGATTTTTATGAAACGTTCACTGCTCAGGATGCAGTCTGTGACATCGGTCGACGGTGGACTGGAATTCCGTTACACATCACTGGATTACATTGGTCCGGATGCCGAAAAATACCGCTCCTGGATACGTGTAGCCCCGATTCGCTATGTTTGGAACGGAAAATGTTTCAAACGTAAATAACCGCCATTTCATTGAGTTGCAACGCTATTGCAACACCTGCCGCTTGTTTTAGCTGAGACATGGGCTTAGATTTGCATTGTCTGAGAAGCGACCTAAGCCATGAATATAATAGTTATTATAATGACAGGTTGAAGATGTTATTACACAAAAAAAGCCGATGCGTGAGCACCGGCTTTTTTGAGTTTAGGGGATTTATTACTTGCCACCTCTGCTCTTTGCGTAGCGGCTCATGAACTTGTCTACGCGTCCGGCTGTGTCGACCAGCTTTGACTTACCGGTGAAGAACGGATGAGAGGTGCTTGAAATTTCAAGCTTGATTACGGGATAGGTCTGACCCTCGAACTCGATAGTCTCCTTGGTTGCGCAAGTAGAACGAGACAGGAAGCAGTCACCGTTTGACATGTCCTTGAATACTACAGGACGATAATTTTCAGGATGAATACCTTTTTTCATAACTTATTTTGTTTTTAAATTTCTCCATCTTCAGCCAACCGGAATATAGGTCGGCTCTCTTTTATGGGGGTTTCAGCGCGCAAAGTTATGATTATTTGTTGTAACGGCAAAATGTTATGGTCAGTTTTTGCAACTGGAGATAGCAATCCGGGGTAACATCTATTTAAACTTTGTGAAAGTTGATAACTTTATGCTTAATACATTTTTAATTGGTAATTAAAGAATGTAATTTTGTGTCCGGTTTTGAAAACGAGAGTTTATTAATCACAAAAATATTATCGAAATGGTAAGCTACAAAGAATTGGGTCTTGTAAACACCCGCGCAATGTTTGCCGCAGCCGTTAAGGGCGGATATGCTATCCCGGCATTCAATTTCAACACAATGGAGCAGATGCAGGCTATCGTTCAGGCTGCAGTCGAGACCAAGTCACCGGTTATCATGCAGGTTTCAAAGGGCGCACGTAACTACGCTAACGCCACTATCCTGCGTTACATGGCACAGGGTGCCGTAGAGTATGCCAAGGAGCTTGGCTGCGCACATCCTGAGATCGTTCTTCACCTTGATCACGGTGACAGCTTCGAGCTCTGCAAGGATTGCATCGACATGGGCTTCTCATCAGTTATGATTGACGGTTCAGCTCTTCCCTATGAGGACAACATCGCTCTGACCAAGAAGGTTGTTGAGTACGCTCACAAGTATGACGTTACCGTTGAGGCTGAGCTGGGTGTTCTGGCCGGCGTTGAGGACGAGGTTGCAAGTGAGGTTTCTCACTACACCAAGCCTGAGGAGGTAATCGACTTCGCTACCCGTACCGGTTGCGATTCACTCGCTATCTCAATAGGTACTTCACACGGTGCTTACAAGTTCAAGCCCGAGCAGTGCACACGCGATCCCAAGACCGGTAAGCTCGTTCCTCCTCCTCTTGCATTCGACGTACTGCATGAGATCGAGAAGAAGCTCCCCGGATTCCCCATCGTACTCCACGGCTCATCTTCAGTTCCTCAGGACGAGGTTGATACCATCAACGCATTCGGCGGCAAGCTGCCCGATGCAGTAGGTATACCCGAGGAGCAGCTCCGTGAGGCTTCAAAGAGCGCTGTATGCAAGATCAACATTGACTCAGACTCACGTCTGGCCATGACTGCCGCTATCCGCAAGTACCTTGCTGAGAACCCCAGCCACTTTGATCCCCGTCAGTATCTCAAGCCCGCTCGTGAGAACATGAAGAAGATGTACATCCACAAGATCGTTGAGGTACTCGGTTCTGACAACAAGCTTCTCCAGAAGTAAGAACAACCATAAACACACATACATGAATAATAGGGAGGACGTACTGTTTTCCCTATTATTTTTTATAATTAAATGCGGTGCTATCCCGAAAAAACATTAAGTTTGTAAGCTTATTAGCTTGTGTATGAATATCCGATCTCTTCATTTACTACCGTTAATCACACTGCTTGCATTTGCATCCTGTAAGGAAGGGGCGTACAAGACCCTCTCTGACGGTGTTGTAGTCAATGTAAGTAAACCTGTAGGGGACGGTCCCAAGAAGGTCCGCCTCACGGTTATGTCTGACAGGGTCATAAGGGTGACCGCGAGTCCGGACAAGACTTTCCATGACAGAAACAGTCTTATCATATTGCCGGGAGCCGCTTCCGGTGCGGATTTTGTGGCCCGTGACGTGAATGGTGAGATTGAGGTCAGCACCACTTCGCTTCGCGCATACGTAAACAAGACCGACGGAAAGGTCCGTTTTGCCGATGCATGCGTGAACCCCATCACCAATGAGAAAGAGCCTGCCTCATTCAGCCCCATCATGGTTGACGGAACGCACGGCTATTCCACAATCAACCGTTTCGAGACCTCCGATGAGGAGGGTATATACGGTCTCGGACAGCATCAGTCCGACCAGTGGAACTACAAAGGACAGAACGAGGAATTATATCAGTATAACACCAAGATCAGTATCCCGTTCGTGATATCATCAAGGGGATACGGAATACTTTGGGACTCATATTCACAGGGAAGGTTCGGTAATCCGGAACCTTACAAGCAGCTCAACAGACTGTTCAAGCTCTATGACAAGGATGGAAAGCAGGGCTGTCTTACCGGTACATATTCAGGCGGCATGAGAGGCCGTACGGTGGTAAGGGAGGAGGATTCCATCTATTTTGTGGACTCCGAGACGGTTAAGAACCTGCCGCGTCTGGGACAGAACGTACTATACGAGGGCTCACTTGAGGCCCTTGAATCAGGCACATACAATTTCATTCTCTATTACGCAGGATACATAAAGGTATTCCTGGGTGATCAGGAAGTCGTAAAGGAGCGTTGGCGTACCGCATGGAACCCCAACTCCTACAAGTTCAGCTTTGACATGAAGAAAGGTCAGCGTTATGACCTTCGCATAGAGTGGCGTCCCGACGGATCCACCTCATACTGCGGCCTGCGTGCCTATGCTCCGGTGAGCAAGGAGGAGGCCGATGACATAACCCTGTGGAACGAGATGGTACCGCAGTCGGATTACTATTTCATATGGGGTGATGACATGGACGGCGTGATTAACGGCCTGCACTCCCTGGTGGGAGGTCCAAACATGCTGCCCGAGTGGGCTATGGGTTACTGGCAGAGCCGTGAGCACTACGATAACCAGAGGGAGGTGGAGCAGACGGTAAGGGAGTTCCGCCGCCGTGGCATCGGTCTTGACAACATAGTCCAGGACTGGAACTACTGGAAGCAGGATTCATGGGGCTCACATGATTTTGATGAGACCCGTTATCCCGATCCCAGGGTCATGATGGAGCGTATTCATGCCATGAACGCTCATCTTATGATCTCCGTTTGGCCCAAGTTCTACGCAACGACGGAGCACTACAAGGAGTTTGACGCTCAGGGCTGGATGTATACCCGTGCCGTCAAGGACAGCATACGTGACTGGGTGGGTCCCGGTTACATCGGCTCATTCTATGATGCTTACTCGGAGGGTGCACGCAAACTGTTCTGGAACCAGCTCAAGGAGCATCTTTACTGCTTTGGCATAGATGCATGGTGGATGGATGCCAGTGAACCCAATATCCGCGACTGCGTGCCTATGGACTACTGGAAGGCACTTTGCGGACCTACTGCACTGGGTTCATCGACAGAATACCTGATGGCTTACTCGCTCATGAACGCCCAGGCTATCTACGAGGGCCTTATGACCGAGGCTCCCAATAAACGCGTGTTCCAGCTTACCCGTTCGGGATTTGCCGGACTTCAGCGTTACTCAACCGCATCATGGAGCGGTGACATAGGCACCCGTTGGGAGGATATGCGCTCCCAGATTACTGCGGGTCTGAACTACTCGCTCTGCGGTAATCCCTACTGGACCATGGATATTGGCGGTTTCTGCGTGGAGAACCGATACGCCAACGCACAGCGTTTCTATGACCGCACACGCGTGGAGACATCGGACCTCAAGGAGTGGCGCGAGCTGCAGACCCGCTGGTTCCAGTTCGGCACATTCTGCCCGCTGTACCGTGCTCACGGCCAGTTCCCGCTGCGTGAGCCGTGGAATATAGCACCGGCCAATCATCCGGCATACAAGTCAATCGTCTACTACAACCGCATGCGTTATGAGCTCATGCCTTATATCTATTCCCTTGCAGGACAGGCATGGTTGCAGAGCAAGGTCATAATGCGTGGCCTTGTAATGGACTTTACGGAGGATTCGCTCGCACGTAACGTGTCTGACCAGTTTATGTTCGGTCCGTCACTGATGGTATGCCCCGTATACGAGTACGAGGCCAGGTCAAGGGAGGTATATCTGCCCAAGGACAGGCTCTGGTTTGATTACTATACCAACCGTGCGTACAATGGCGGCCAGACCATTACGGCCGATGCCCCTTACGAGCGTATACCGCTGTTCGTTCCATCGGGATCCATCCTGGTCAAGGGTGATGATGTGAACTATGTGGGCGAGCATTCGGCAAAGGAGCTTACCGTCGATATCTACACCGGTGATAACGGCGAGTTCCTGCTGTATGAGGATGACGGCACCACCAACGCATACGAGAATGGAGCCTACTCGGTAATTCCCATCTCATATGAGGAGAATGATGAGAGCAGTGTGATTACCTTTGGCGAGCGCGAGGGCGGTCAGTTTGACGGTCTGATACCGGAGCGCAAGTTCAATGTTCGCCTGCATATGCCTGAGAGGGTGATGAATTTCACCATGGATTACAAGGGTACCAGGTGTCAATATATAACGGCTTTGAAATTCTGAACAATAACAACATAAATCAAAAATGAAAAAATATCTGTTAGGTTATGACATAGGCAGCTCGTCAGTTAAGGCTAGCCTTGTGTCAATTGAGACTGGCAAGAGTGTGGCATCGGCTTTCTATCCGGATTCTGAGGCTCCCATCAAGGCCCTCAACCCCGGTTGGGCTGAGCAGGAACCTGAAGACTGGTGGAAGTACCTTAAGAACGTTACCGCCAAGGTAAAGGAGATGTCAGGTGCCAAGGGCAGCGACATCGAGGCTATAGGTATCTCATACCAGATGCACGGCCTGGTTTGCGTTGACAAGAACGGCAAGGCCCTGCGTCCCGCCATCATCTGGTGCGACTCACGTGCAGTACCTTACGGTGAGAAGGCTTTTCGCGAGATAGGTAAGGGCCAGTGCCTTACAAACCTGCTTAACTCACCCGGTAACTTTACCGCCGCCAAGCTGGCCTGGGTAAAGGAGAACGAGCCCGAGCTGTATGCTCAGATCGATAAGATCATGCTCCCCGGTGACTATATCGCAATGCGTCTTACCGGTACCACATGCACTACCGTATCAGGTCTGTCTGAGGGTATGATGTGGAACTTCAAGGAGAATGACATTGCTGAGTTCCTTCTGGATTACTACGGCATAAGCAAGTCCCTGATTCCCGAGATCAGACCTACTTTCTCAGAACAGGGCCGCGTATCGCTGGCTGCTGCCAAGGAGCTGGGCCTGGAGGCCGGCATCCCCGTTACTTACCGTGCAGGTGACCAGCCTAACAACGCACTGTCACTGAACGTATTCAATCCCGGTGAGATTGCCGCTACAGCCGGTACATCGGGCGTAGTATATGGCGTGAACGGCTCAGTGAACTTTGACCCGCAGTCAAGAGTGAACAACTTCGCTCACGTGAACCATACAGCCAAGCAGACCCGTCTGGGTGTGCTGCTCTGCATCAACGGTACAGGTATCCTGAATGCATGGACCCGTCGTAACATCATGCTCGAGGGTCTGTCATACGGTGACATGAACAAGATCGCACAGGCTGTTCCCGTTGGTTGCGACGGCGTATCAGTACTGCCTTTCGGTAACGGTGCCGAGCGTGTCCTGGGTAACCGCAACGTAGGCTGCAGCATCCACGGATTCAACTTCAACATACACAACCGTAACCATATGGCCCGCGCCGTACAGGAGGGTATCGTATTCTCATTCAAGTACGGTATGGACGTAATGGTCGAGATGGGTATGGAGATATCAAAGATCCATGCAGGAAACGCCAACATGTTCCTCAACCCTGTATTCCGCGAGACACTGGCCGGTATCACCGGTGCTACCATCGAACTGTATGATACAGACGGTTCAGTAGGTGCCGCCAAGGGTGCCGGTATGGGTGCAGGTGTTTACAAGGATCACGACGAGGCATTCGCAACTCTGGAGAAGATGAGCGTGATCGAGCCGAACACCAAGCTTATCCCCCAGTACGAGGAGGCTTACGCACGTTGGAAGCGCATCCTGAACATGTACCTGACAGAGTTTTAAAAAGACTGAACAAGAGGGCGGTTACGTTTAAAATTAGGTATCACGGATGTTGATTATTCCAATTATAAATGTAACTTTGCCTTCCATATGCGATGAAACACAGGTTGTAAGTTAAATCATTGTTTTATTAATAAATAACTAAAACTAATTATGGCAAAAGAGTATTTTCCCGGTTTGAAGAAGATCAAATTCGAGGGTAAGGACAGCAAGAATCCTATGGCTTTCCATTACTATGATGAGAACAAGGTTATCATGGGTAAGACCATGAAGGAGTGGCTGCGCTTCGCTATGGCATGGTGGCACACACTGTGCGCTGAGGGTGCTGACCAGTTCGGTGGTGGTACAAAGACCTTCCCCTGGATGGACGCTGATCCTCTGCAGACCGCTAAGAATAAGGTTGATGCCGGTTTCGAGTTCATGCAGAAGCTGGGTATTCCTTATTTCTGCTTCCACGATGTTGACCTGATCTCTGAGGGTTCAAGCGTTGAGGAGTATGAGAAGAACATGAAGGCTATCGTTGCCTACATCAAGGAGAAGCAGAAAGAGACCGGTGCCAAGCTGCTTTGGTCAACCGCTAACGTATTCGGTAACAAGCGTTACATGAACGGTGCTTCTACCAACCCTGACTTTGACGTTGTAGCTCGCGCTATCGTTCAGATCAAGAACGCTATCGACGCTGGTATCGAGCTCGGCGCTGAGAACTATGTATTCTGGGGCGGTCGTGAGGGTTACATGAGCCTTCTCAACACAGACCAGAAGCGCGAGAAGGAGCACATGGCTACCATGCTGACCATGGCTCGCGACTACGCACGCGGCAAGGGATTCAAGGGCACATTCCTCATCGAGCCCAAACCGTGCGAGCCTTCAAAGCACCAGTATGATGTTGACACCGAGACTGTAATCGGTTTCCTCAAGGCTCACAATCTTGATAAGGACTTCAAGGTAAATATCGAGGTTAACCACGCTACTCTGGCTGGTCACACATTCGAGCACGAGCTGGCTTGCGCCGTTGACGCTGGCATGCTCGGTTCAATCGACGCTAACCGCGGTGACTATCAGAACGGTTGGGATACCGACCAGTTCCCCATCGACAACTACGAGCTCACACAGGCTTGGATGGAGATCATCCGTGGCGGTGGTCTGGGCACCGGTGGTACCAACTTCGACGCTAAGACTCGTCGTAACTCAACAGACCTCGAGGATATCGCTATCGCTCACATCAGCGGTATGGATGCTATGGCTCGCGCTCTTGAGTCAGCTGCCAAGCTGCTTGAGGAGTCACCCTACAAGAAGATGAAGGCTGAGCGTTACGCTTCATTCGACAGCGGTCTCGGTAAGAAGTTCGAGGAGGGCAAGATGACTCTCGAGGAGGCTTACGAGTACGGTAAGAAGGTTAACGAGCCCAAGCAGACCAGCGGCAAGCAGGAGCTGTACGAGGCAATCGTTGCTATGTACGCTTAATTCCAAGGGCACAAAAGGGACGGTTCTATCTGTGCCCTTTTAATAAATAATGGCTGGACAGTTTGAATAGCTGTCCAGCCATTATTTTATTGTTTGGTGTGATTCTCCGGAAGGGCACAGATAGAACCGTCCCTTTTGTGCCCTTTCAGAGCTTGTAGTAGGAGCCTAGGATTCGGTCAAACCATTTGGCGGGGAGGATTGCCTTGAGCAGGACCGATGATTTCTGTACTATGGTGGCGATGATATAGCGGTTACGCGGATGGCGCTTGGCTACAATGCGGCAGATACGCCTGGCCAGCTGTTCGGGTTGCAGGCCGGAGCGTTCGTCACTCTCTATGTCTTTCATTGAGGCGGCATAGCCGGGGTAGGCCAGGAGCGCCTCTTCCGATTCAACCTTGCTGCGCTGAGCCGTAAAACCGGTAAAGAAGTCACCGGGGTTGATTACGGTTACCTTTATTCCGAACTGTCGTACCTCAAGTCGCAGAGCCTCGCAATAGCCTTCAATGGCGAACTTGCTGGCTGAGTACATACCCTGGTAGGGAAGTCCCATGAGGCCGCCAATGGAGCTTATGCAGATTATATGTCCGTGATGCTGCTTTCTCATGATAGGTACGACCAGGCTTACAAGCCTAACCATTCCCATGAAGTTTACATCCATCTGACGCTCGGCATCATCGGTCGTGGTGAACTCAAGCGGTCCGCCTATGCCCATACCTGCATTGCTTATAAGGGTGTCAATGCGGCCTTCGGACTGCATGACGCTCTCTACGACGTTACGTAGAGCCTCCTGGTCGCGGACATCGGCCTTGAGATAGGTTACGCCGGGCAGCTGCTCCGTGTCCCTGCGGCAGGTGCCGTACACCTTATGGCCCCGGGCTGAGAGCTGGCTGGCCATGGCTCTGCCGAATCCGGATGTTATGCCAGTAATGAGTATGACCATATCAACTGCGGATGGTTACGTCCATGTGAGGGAATGCAAAGTCGATTCCCTTCTTGGGGAGCGTGTCGTATATGTTCTTGTTGAGCTCAAACTTGACGGGCCAGTAGTCGGCTGACTTGACCCATACGCGTACCACGAATGATACGTTGCTGTCATTCATGGAGAGAAGTGCCACGAACGGGTCCTGGGCACCGCGGTGCTTGCCGTCAAGTATGCGCTTGTCATCCTTTACGATCTCGCGGAGCAACTCCATGCACTTGTCGGCATCGGTACCGTACTCCACGCCTACCTCTATATCTACACGGCGGAGCGAGAGGGCGGAGTAGTTGTCTATGTTGCCGTTTGACAGGGTGCCGTTGGGGATTACTATGACGCGGTTATCGGTAGTGATAATCTTGGTGTTTACTATAGTCACCTCTTTTACAGTACCGCTGTAACCCTGGGCGCAGATAAAGTCACCTGCCTTGAACGGTTTGAATACCAGCAGCATAAGACCTCCGGCAAAATTCGATACGGTTCCGCTGAGTGCCATACCTATGGCCATACCTCCGGCAGCCAGAAGGGCGGCGAGTGAGGTGGTGTTGATGCCAAGGGTACCTATCGTTATGACTATGAGCAGGACTGTCAGGGTGATTGATACCAGAGAGGTTATGAATGATGCAAGCGTGCCCTCGGTGTTGCGTTTGGCGAACACCTTTCCCAGACCGTTCTTGATCCTTTTTATGATCCAGGCACCGACCAGATAGATGACGATGGCGGCCAGGAGCTTGAGGCCAAAGTCAATGGCGCTCTGCAGAAGGTCCTGAAGGAATGTGTTGGGATCATCCTTGACCTGGGCTATGAGGTTGCTGGTGGCAGCTTTGATGGAATCGTTCACATTGATGACCGTTTCGGGGTCGACGGTAGTTGTTTGCAGAAAAGTCATGATTGAGACATTTTTATATGCCGTAAAAATATATAATATTCCCGACAAATTGTTACTTTTGGGTGCTTATGAAAAAGAGTATCGCCATTATTGCCGCTGTTCTTGTCCTTGCTGGCTGTAACCGTAGCCAGTTGAACAGCCTCAAGACTATCGAGAAGACCCTTGAAAAGGATCCTGTTGCCGCAAGTCACAGTTTGGATAGTATTGATGTCCAGAGTCTTAACGGTAAGTCGCTCGCTTTGTATTCCATGCTGCGCACACAGGCTGACTATGTGAACGGAAAGGAATTTGAGAGTGACTCGCTGGCCAAGATAGCCACATCATACTGGAGACATGACAAGAAGGGTTACTATCCCGCCATGAGCTGGTACTCGCTGGGATGCGCCTATTCAAGAATGAAAAAGGACCCTGAAGCTATCTATGCTCTGCTCAAGGCCAAGGAACTCTTTACCGATACGCTCTCAACCGCATATGCCGATGATCTGTATCTGCTGGGTATACATTATAATAACAGAGCCCTGTATGACGATGCCATTGAAACTTTCAATACCTGCCGCAGGCTCTATCTGCGTATCCCTGAGCAGAGAAAGGCTGCCCGTGCATTCTTTAACATGGGATTGGCATACTACGAGAAGAAGGATTACAACACAGCACAATACATATTTGAGGAACTTCTGTCCGATGCATTCCTGGATCCGAGCCTTCACAATGCCTGCTATCTTCAGCTGGCTCATGTGGAGAATGCCACAAAAGGAATTGATGAGGCGGAGAGGGTACTGGAACTGGTCAATCTCTATCTGGACGGCTGTACAACCGAGCAGGAGAGGGTACCGGGATATGCTCTTAAGGGCATAGGCCTCTATTATGTGCATAAGAATGATTCCGCATTCGCTTATCTGGAGAAAGCTCACCGTCTGACCGATGACCTCTCCATAAAGATTCTGGCCATCAAAGGTCTGGAGTGGGTGGCTACACACCTCAAGCAGTATCAGGCTGCATGGAACGCGGAACTGCTCAACAAACAGTATCAGGAGGAGCGTGCCAAGCAGCTGAGCCAGTCGGAGATTACACAGATAAGGCTGGAACACAACGATGAGATACAGAACCAGCGTTACCACTCTAAGGTATCCAGAATAGTTTTCGTAGGTATATCGCTGCTGGTGATCGTGATTGCCGCCATTGTGATCGTGATAATCCAGCGTGACCGCAGACGTGAGGCCTATTATCTGCAGAAATACGATGACCTTATCCATAAACAGATGGAGGAGAAGGCTTCATCGGAGGGTAACCGCCTGAGCGAGGCCTGCGATGCCTTCCGTACCGGTATCGCGTTCAACCTGGTCAATGACATGGTACTGCAGCACCGCTCTTTCCGTCAGGAGGAGAGGGATGTGGTGGTTCATGATATAAACCTTTACTTTGCGGCCCTGATAGCCAATCTGAGAGAGGAGGCCGGCAAGCTGAGTCAGCAGGAGATTAACCTGATATTCTGCACGCTGATAGGTTTTGACCAGGATATAATCTCAGATATCATGTGCACCTCACGCTCCAACATGAGGAGCATAAAGTCACGACTCAAGTCAAGGATATCGGCCGATACCTTCCAACTCTATTTCAAGGAGTAAAAGCCCGGTGAATCAGGCTTTTTTCTTGCGGCGGTTACTGATTATTACAACTGCAAGGACCACAACCACTATGGCTGCGATGGAGTAGCCTATCTCGTGGCTGTAATGTGTCACGGTCTCTATGAGTCTGTCCTCGGGAACACTCTTTTCAAGCACGAAACCGAGCATGGCAAGGACCGTGTTCCAGATGCCTGCACCCAGTGCCGTGAAGGCTACGAAACGACCCAGACTCATCTTGCTCAGGCCGGCAGGTATTGAAATGAGCTGGCGGATGGCAGGTATGAGACGGCCTACGAATGTTGATACCGCTCCGTGCTCGTTAAAGTAATCCTCGGCTTTATTGACCTTTTCACCGCTTAAAAGGAGCATATGACCAAGCTTGCTGTCTGCGAATCTGTATACCAGAGGCTTGCCTATCCAGAGTGAGAGGAAATAGTTTATGAGAGCGCCGGTGATGGCTCCCAGCGTGGCGAACAGGATGATGAGCACTACGTTCATCTCACCGTTTGAGGCGGCATGATAGGCTGCCGGCGGTACCACAACCTCCGAGGGAAATGGTATGAATGAACTCTCTATGGTCATCAGAAGGGTGATGGTCCAGTAATTGAGGTGGTCAAGGCACCATTGCAGTAATGCTCCCATTGTCTGTCGTTATTTGGTTAAAAGGTCATTTTCATCCTTAGGTAGTATCTCGGTCGCTATCTGGCGGAGCTCTTCGTCATCGGGATCAAGGGCCAGTCCTTCATAGAGAAAGCGGCGGGCCTGCTCCGAGCGGTTGGTGCGGAAGGCGCTGTTGGCCAGATAGGCGTAGAGTTCCACGAACATCTCCTGTGGTACCTCGGGGTCCAGCATGAGCATGGCCAGGGTGTCAAGGAATTTGTCATAGGCCTCCTCATACCGGCCGGTCTCGTAGAGACAGCGACCGCAGTAGTAGAGCAGGGTGTATGATGACGGGTCCTCATCAAGGAGTGACTTGTATATCTTATAGGCCTCTTCCCAGTCCTCCATGCAGAATATGCAGCTGGCCTTCATCATACGGGCCGATTTGTTTTCGGGGTCTATGGCCTCGATGAACTCAAAGCACTCGCGGGCCTGTACAAAGTCGTTCTTCTCGTAATAGATGCGTCCCAACTGTTCCCAGTAATAGGTGTCGTAGGCGAACTCGTCAAGCAGGTGGTTGTACCACTCGATGGCGGTATCGGACTGGCCGGTGTCAAAGAACAGGTCGGCCTGCAGTTCTATGAAGTTGCGGGACTCGGGTGACAGCAGCAGAGCCATGTCAAGCCATTTCTGGCAGAGGTCATAGTTGCGGTTGTCCATGTATTTGACTATGATGTCGTTGAGCATGCCCGGGTCGTCTTCACTCATCTCCACGGCCTGGGTGAAGTAGGCATCGGCATCATCGGTCTTATCGAAAGCAAGTTCTATAAGGCCCTTGAGGTAGAGCAGTTCCTGATTGTCCGGGTCCTGGATGGATTCGGCTATGACACGGGCCTCGTCCTTCTGTCCGCGGCGCAGCATGTTGCCGGCCTTGGATATGAGTATGTCGGAGTCGGAGGGGTGCAGGCGCAGACCGTACTCGATGACGGCGTCGGACTTGTCCAGATCACCGTTCATGGAGTAGTACTCGGCAAGGTTGGCTATGTCCATGCTGTCAAAATAGACCGAACCGCCGTCAGAGAGCATGTTCTCATACATCTCCAGCAGCTCAGAGAACTCCTGACTGTCATAGTAGGATGCCGAGTCGTCCTTCATCATCAGGCTTTATCCTTAACCTTGCTCCAGGTATCCTTGAGCGATACGGTGCGGTTGAATATGAGGTGCTCGGGGGTAGAGTCCTTGTCGGTGCAGAAATAGCCGATGCGCTGGAACTGGAAGTGGTCAAGCGGCTTGGTGTCGGCCAGGTACTGCTCCACGTAGCAGTTCTCGCGTATATCGAGTGAGTCGGGGTTCTTCATCTGTTTGAGAGCCTCTACGGGATCCATTCCCTCCTCACGCAGGCGGGCAAGCTCGTCACGCGGATTCTCCACCTTCCACAGACGGTCGTACAGACGTACCTCGGCCTTGATGGCGTGGGCTGCGCTTACCCAGTGGATGGTGCCTTTGCACTTGCGGTTGCAGTCGGACTCGCCGGTCTTGGTATTGGGTACGTACTCGCAGTAGACCTCCTCGATGGTGCCGTCGGCGGCCTTCTTGCAGCCGGTGCAGAGTACTATATAGGCGCTCTTGAGTCGTACTTCACGGCCCTGTGTCAGGCGGAAATACTTGGCGGGAGCATCCTCCATGAAGTCGTCGCGCTCAATCCAGAGCTCGCGGCTGAATGTGATCTTGTGTGAGCCTGCCTCGGGATCCTCGGGGTTGTTGATGGCCTCAAGCTCCTCAGTCTTGCCCTCGGGATAGTTGGTCACGATCAGCTTGACGGGGTTGATTACGGCCGATACACGGGTGGCGCGGCGGTTCAGGTCCTCACGTACGGCTGACTCCATGAGGGCCATGTCGTTGAGGGCATCGAACTTGGTGTAACCTATGCGGTCCACGAACATACGTATGGACTCGGGGGTGTAGCCGCGGCGGCGGTAACCGCAGATGGTCGGCATGCGGGGGTCATCCCAGCCTGATACCATACCGTTCTGCACCAGAGCCAGCAGGTTACGCTTGCTCAGAAGGGTGTAGTTCAGGTTGAGCTTGTTGAACTCAGTCTGACGGGGACGGTTGTCGTCAAGGTCCTGGCCTTTCTTGAGCCAGTCTATGAACAGGTCATAGAGAGGACGGTGAGGCACGAACTCCAGGGTGCAGAGAGAGTGGGTCACACCCTCAAAGTAGTCACTCTGGCCGTGTGCGAAGTCATACATGGGGTATGCCTTCCACTTGGTGCCTGTGCGGTGATGCGGGGTCTTGACTATGCGGTAAATGATGGGATCGCGGAAAAGCATGTTGTTGTGTGCCATGTCTATCTTGGCACGCAGCACCATGGAGCCCTCCTCGAGCTCACCGCTGTTCATCTTGTAGAACAGGTCCAGGCTCTCCTGGACAGGACGGTTACGGTAGGGGCTCTCTATGCCGGGCTGGGTGGGGGTGCCTTTCTGTGAAAGGATGGTCTCCTGGTCCTGCTCGTCAATGTAAGCCTTGCCCTCCTTTATGAGTTCAACGGCAAAATCCCACAGCTGCTGGAAATAGTCCGATGCATAGAACTCGTTCTCCCAGTGGAAACCGAGCCACTCTATGTCCTCCTTGATGGCGTCTACGTATTCCGTGTCCTCCTTGGTCGGGTTGGTGTCGTCAAAGCGCAGGTTGCATATGCCGCCGTGCTTCTCGGCCATACCGAAATCCAGGCAGATGGCCTTGGCGTGACCTATATGCAGGTAACCGTTGGGTTCCGGCGGGAAACGGGTCTGGACTCTGCCTCCGTTCTTGCCCTCTGCAAGGTCTTTCTCAACCATCTCTTCAATGAAGTTCAGGCTTTTCTTCTCACTGTTTTCAGCTGTGTTTGTCTCTGCCATACTATAATTTTATTTTTGAGAGTGCAAAGTTACCTTTTTTGGAGCTAACTCATACGTCCTAAATCACTATTTTTGCATTATTATGAATCCTAAGACTAGAGAGGAGCTCATCCGCTCGGCGCAAAGGTGTGAATGCAGCCGTTTCATAGAGGGTGATCCGGTGCAGTTCCCGCACCGCTACAGCAGGGCGTGTGACATAGAGGTATCGGCGTTTGTATCGGCCTGGATGGCCTACGGCAGCCGTAAGGTGTTCCTGGGTGTGCTGGAGCGCCTGCATGCCATGATGGATGCTGCGGGTGGCCCTTACCGATATGTGACTGGCGGTTTTTGGCAAGGTCTGGAGGAGGGTGAGCAGTGTCTTTACAGGTTCTACAAGTGGAATGACCTGAGGATGCTCTGCGAGCGTCTGAACGGGCTCTACGCCGGTATGGAGAGTCTGGAGTTCCTGTTCGTTCCGGGCGAGCCTCTGGAACTGGGTGTAAGAAGGCTGTGCGAGGCTTTCCGGGGAGTGAACGGCATTCCCGTGGCAGGCAGCACATCGGCCAATAAGAGGCTCTACATGTTCCTGCGCTGGATGGTACGCAAGGGCAGTCCGGTGGATTTCGGAATATGGAACCGCATAAGCCCTTCTCAGCTTCTTGTACCTGTCGATACCCACGTATACGCTACCGCCAGGGCTCTCGGTCTTACCTCACGCAGCAGCGCCGACCTCAAGGCAAGCGTTGAAATCACCGGTCAAATGGCACAAATATGGCCCGATGACCCCGCACGCGGCGATTTTGCCCTTTACGGAAGCCAGGTAATGTGATTTTTTGATTTTTTAGGGCTTGGTATGGCACATGGTGTCTAAAATAGACTACATTTGCTGAACGAACTAAATCACGATTAACCAATTAAGTATTATGAGGAAATTCTTTACAATGGCCGCAATCGTGGCCACGATGTGCGTCTCTGTATCGGCACAGGAACTTGCAAACTTTAATTTTGGAGGCAGACAGCAGCAGGTGGTTTCGCCTGAGCTCAAGGGAGACAAGGTTACATTCCGTCTCAACGCCAACTATGCCACTGTAGTGAATCTGGTAGGTAGCTGGATGGAGAATCCCTACGGCAGCGGCGTTCCCATGCAGAAAGGTCCCAACGGCGTTTGGGAGATTACTGTCGACACCCCTTCACCTGAGATCTACACCTACAACTTTGTAGTTGACGGCGTATCGGTTAATGACCCGCAGAACTACATGGTGCAGCGTGACGGCACCCGTTACCTGAACATGCTCCTTGTTCCCGGTGAGCGTACCGAGAACTATTTCGAGGCAAACCAGCGCGGTACCGTATCATACAAGTGGTATGACAGCAAGATTCTGGACATGAACCGACGTCTTACCGTTTATACCCCTTATGGTTACGAGAAGAACACCAAGAAGAAATATCCGGTTCTCTATCTGCTTCACGGAGCGGGTGGCGACGAGGAGGCCTGGACATCGATGGGCCGTACAGCTCAGATCCTGGATAACCTGATTGAGAAGGGACTGGCAGAGCCTATGATCGTTGTGATGCCTAACGGTAACCCCAACCAGCAGGCTGCCCAGACCCTGGGTCTTCCTACCAGCACCATGAACTTCCGTGATCCCGCCCTGCAGAACGCATATGTAAAGAGCCTCTGCGAGGAGATAGTTCCTTTCATAGAGAAGGAGTACCGTGTAATA
>JBGURN010000191.1:0-2856 GCA_045131955.1 Bacteroidaceae bacterium | reverse complement strand
CTTGTAACATAAAAACCCTCCTAAAACCTCATATATTTGGTTATACGTCTTTCAGCCCTCAACTCCTGCACTCTGTTCTTGCAGTACTCCTTGCGCATATCGCCAAGTCTCCTGCGTGCAGCTTTCAAGGTATATTCCGCCACATCATTCTTACTGGTCAATTCCCTGTTGCCTACGATGTACACGCCACCGCCGCCACCCAGTTCGATGAATCCCTTAATGCCGTACATCCTATACGCTTCCGTTCTCAACTTTTTCAGTAATGCTGTTTTCATATCAATCGTAGTGTAATATATAGTTATCATTGCATGGCAGAACCTTGTAGTCCCTACCCCTCAATGTCGGTCTCCTGTTCTCTATCTCCCTGCACAATGCGCCAACGCTCACCACTGGTCTATCACCATAGTAACCTGTTATCATGTTCAATGCTGGTTCTATACGCAGGGTAGCAATATATCTGTCATCCCTGCCTGTCATCAAATCAACTATTATCTTTGTCATCATTCTGTATCCTTGCCCTCCTTGTTTCCCATGCCTTGAAAGCCCTTGCACGCAGCTCCGACGGATGAGTTCTACACCACTGGCGTACACCCTCCACACGTTTGGCTGTTTCCTCTGCCGACGGCTTGCGCCCCTTTTGGAACTCCCCGCCTGGGTTGTTGCGCACGCCCTTCTTGAACCTGCTGGGATAGCCTTTCCTCTTATACATTACCTGCGCAATCCTTCTGCGCTCGTCCCATACAGACACCAGCCAATCCCTGTCTTTCTCAAGCCCCAGCTCACGAGCCTTGCGAATCATTGTCCGTGAACTCACGCCAAGACACCCAGCAAGCTCGTCGTTGAGCATTGTCGCATAGTTACTGCGAAGATAGTCCAGCATCTGCTTGTTCCAGTATATGCGCAGGGAATAGCCCCTGTGTTCCATCAGTCGCCCGTAGGTGGCATGATATCTTACTCCGTCATCTTTCCTAATGTATGCCATCACTTGTTCCTTATCTGTATATAACCCAATTTCTCCACCTCTTGCAGCAGTGGCAAATCCTCATCCTTGATGTCCGCCACCTGCTCGCCGTTCACCGTCATGCCTGTCTGCGGCATACCGAACTTCGACCTTATCCTGTGTATGGTGTCGGGATGGTTGGTGACAAAGTATATCGTCATCTTCATTTCCTGCCCTCCTTATCCCATAGCCCATATAACGATGCAAGGGCAGACACCACACCCTGTATGTCTCGTTTCTCGCAGCTATCCTTACACTGCTTAATCAATCCGTCTCTCGTCTCCATAATCGCATCAGAATGGTAGTTTCTCCTTTTCCTCACGTCTTGCCTGCTCCCTCTTTTCCTCCTGTTGTATCAACGCAATATTAGGGTGCTTCCACTCGTCCGACTGCTCGTCTATGTCGTAGAACCTCGTATGCCTTGCATCGAAGCCCACAATGAACTGCATCAGTCCTATGTTGCGCCCCTTGCTGATAGTTATCATCGCCGTACCGTCCGTCTTTACATACTGGAACGGCTCGGGGTATCTGTCCTTGTTGTACACTTCGGGTCTGTAAAGCAACATCACCACGTCAGCCGCTTCGAGTATCTGACCGCTACCACGCAGGCGGTTGTTGTTCGGTTCGGGGTTCAGCTTGTCACGGTTAAGCTGGCTCAATGCGACAACCCATATCCCCAACTCTTTGGCTATGTTCTTTAGCTGGCGTGCATACTCCGCCAGTGCCTGCTCATCCGTTGAGCCGCTACGCTGTGACAGGGATAGCAGTTGCAGGTAATCCACCACCGCACCGTCTATGTTCTCCTTACGCTTCAAGTGCCGTATGCTTGCCAGTATATTACCCATCGAAGATGTTGCCCTGTCATCGAAGAATATCTTTGCCACTGCCAGCCTGTTCGCCGCCTCCGTAGCTGACAGATATTGCGCTTCGCTCAATCGGTGGTATAATATGCTGGAAGATGACACATCGCTCTCACCCGACACCATACGTGCCGCAAGCTGCATCCTTGACATCTCCATCGAATACACAGCCACCTTTGCACCCTGCATTGCCGCATTGGTTGCCATGTTCATCGCCAGCGATGTCTTGCCCTGTGAGCTTTCCGCAGCTATCACTATGAGGTCGCCGCTCTGCAGGCCATTGCTCACATCGTCATACTTCTTGAATCCTGTCGGCGTTCCAGCCATGCCTCCAGTGTTGGCAATGTTGCGCTCCATGTTCTTGGATAACTCGTACAGGGTATCGGAAAGGGTCACTATCCCTCCGCTGTCCTGCCTGTATAGTTCATCCATCTGCTTGGTGTACTCGCTCACCATCTCGTTAGGGTCTGTGAAGCGGTCAGCAGCCTGTACCTTGATACGCTCCGCCATCGCCACCATCTTACGCCTCACTGACAGATCGAGCAATGCCGCCGCCTGCTGCGTTATGTTGAACGAACGCTGACTGCATATCTTAGCTATGTCCGCCACCGTACAACTCCATCCGTGTGCTATCATCTGCGAGTGTACAGCCATGATGTCAGCGTCACGCCCGCTCTCGATTATCTCTACCACGCACTTGTATAGCTGCCTGTCCTGCGTCACATGAAAGCAGTCCTCATTGAGCAGTTCCTTCGCTTCGTCGTAGGCTTTCGCATCACTTATCAGCGAGCCTACCACCACATTCTCCAGTTCAATGTCGTAAAGTTCCATAGGTCTATTGTTTTTTGCTTTCTCGGTATTTCATCCAGTTTCTTATCGTCAAATTGAGGTTGGAGTAGTTCTTGCGCTTGTCTTTTCGGTTCTCTATTTCCTCCACTATGTCCTTGACGCTCTCGCCTCCGTAATCATTAAGCAGTTTTTCAAATTGCTTCTCCG
>JBGURN010000190.1:0-15127 GCA_045131955.1 Bacteroidaceae bacterium | reverse complement strand
GAAACGGTCCTGGAGTTCACCCATCTGCTCGTACAGAGGAGTGCAGTCACCCTTTGAAGCCAGAGTGATACGGATCTTGTCCTCTATCTCATCGGCCTCGTCACTCAGGAGCTGAGTGTCATCATAGAACTTCTGGAAAGCGTCGTTGTTGGGAGTTCCGGCCAGTCTCTGAGTGCCGTTCTCAACATCTATCTCAACATCAATTACGCCACGCTCCAGGAAGAACTGGCAACCTCTGATGTTGTCATCTACAAAGAATGTGATAACTGATACCTCTGCAGTATCAGTGGTTCCTGACAGCACGAACTTGCCGCCCTTGACTACAGCGGAATCCAGGTCTACCAGTCCGTCGTAACCCATGACACTCAGTGTCATAACAGTGCCGTCCTCAACACCGCTGACGCTACCCTTGATCTTGTATGAATCCTTGCCGCAGGCAGCCAGGACTACAGATGCGAATAGCAGGAGAAAGAGTTTCTTCATGCTTATTTAATTAAGTATTGTGAGCTTATAGACTCGTTCGATATAACCCTGCGGATGGTCTCAGCGAACATCTGTGCAATTGAGATCTGCTTGAGCTTCTTGCACGGGATGGGGTTACGGTAAGGTATGCTGTTGGTGAATACGATCTCCTCCAGCTGTGAGTTGTCCACGCGGACAGGAGCATCACCTGACATTACACAGTGTGAAGCGATAGCACGTACCGACTTGGCGCCGGCCTCCATCATCACGTCACCGGCCTTGCAGATTGTACCGGCGGTATCAACGATATCGTCAACAATCACGACGTTCTTACCCTGAACATCACCGATGATACGGATCTCATCAACCACATTGGCTCTTGAACGGGTCTTCTGGCAGAGTACCAGAGGAACATTCAGGAACTTGGCATAGGCGCTGGCACGCTTACTGCCGCCTACATCGGGAGCAGCCATTACAAGTTCGTCAAGCTTGAGGCTCTGGATGTAAGGCACGAATGCCATCGATGCATACAGGTGATCCACGGGTACATCAAAAAATCCCTGGATCTGGTCTGCGTGCAGGTCCATCGTAATCAGTCTGTCAATACCTGCAGTGCTGAGCAGATCGGCAACCAGCTTGGCGCCGATTGATACACGCGGCTTGTCCTTACGGTCCTGTCTTGCCCATCCAAAGTAAGGGATGACGGCGTTGATTGACTTGGCCGATGCACGCTTGGCTGCATCGATCATGAGCAGGAGCTCCATAAGGTTGTCCGATGACGGGAATGTAGACTGAACCAGGAATACGTCGGCGCCGCGGATTGACTCCTCATATGAGACAGCAAATTCGCCGTCGGCAAAGTGAGCTACATTCATGTTGCCCAGAGGGCAGTTAAGGTAATCGCATATCTCTTTGGCCAGGTACATAGTATTTGTACCGCAGAAGACCAGGAAAGAATTGCTTGAATCCATAAGGGAAGTGACTGTTGTTTAGTATTGGTTTCGGGTGCAAAGTTACAAATAAATAAAGAGTAGAGTCGGCCCTTTTATCCAATTTTTACAATAATTCTCAATTATGAATTATTCTTACTCAGCTGTCTTTCGCTTGGATACCTTGCCTGGGTTGCTTGTAATGAACTCCTTCCAACTCTTGGGTCCTTTCTTGCCTGTATCAGGACGGCCCATCTGCAGATAGTGGCAGTAGGCGGCGGCCAGGGCATCGGTCGCATCAAGGAACTTGGGCATATCCTTCTCGTCAAGATGGAGCATGCGCTGCAGCATACCGGCCACCTGCTCCTTACTGGCGGTACCTGTACCGGTTATGGCCATCTTTATCTTCATAGGAGCATATTCGGTAATGGGTACGCTGTGGTTTATGGCGGCAGCTATGGCAACGCCCTGCGCGCGTCCCAGTTTGAGCATGGACTGCACGTTCTTGCCAAAGAAAGGAGCCTCGATTGCCATCTCATCGGGCAGATAGGAGTCAATTATGCCGTTCACGCGCTGGAATATATGTCCCAGTTTAAGATACATATCGTCCTCCTTACGCATATCGATAACGCCCATGGTCACTATCTGCGCCTTCTTATCTTGCACTTTTATAACGCCGTAGCCCATGACGTTGGTTCCCGGGTCTATGCCCAGAATGATTTTCTCAGCCAGCTGAACAGTCATTTGCCAAAATTTTCTTCTGCGAAGATAGCAATAATTCAATCCTAATAATTACCTTTGCAGCCGAAATCATCAAGGACGGGGCATTAGCTCATCTGGCTAGAGCGTTTGACTGGCAGTCAAGAGGTGACGAGTTCGAGTCTCGTATGCTCCACAAAGAAAGGGTCGCATAGGCGGCCCTTTCTTTGTGGAGCACACGAGACGTGGACCTTTTTTTATTTCGCTAACGCGAAAGCGCTCCCTACGGTCGCTTGGCGGCCCTCCGGGACCGCGGTCTCGCTCGCCTACTCGCTCGCTCCAATACGTTTGTACCTGCGCGAGGGTGTGATTACTCTTTGGGGATGGAGCGGATGGGATCGGGTCCGTAGGTGTTGGGGCCTTCGGTTCCGGGACGGCATAAGAGGATTACGCCTACTATCAGGATGACCACAATGATGAAGAGAATCATAATGCGTGGCTGCAAGTATGCGAACAGTCCACCCGGAGTGATGGTAGCCATTGCGGTGGCAAGCTGGGACGGATCGATTATGATATACGATGAGAAGAATGACATGGTTACCATCGGGAATACACCCAGAAGCAGCACGAGCCATCCGCTGGTATCGATATCATGAAGCCTGCGTACCGTCACGGAGAAAGTAAGGAAGAAGAACACCCAGTTCATCAACTGCTCGACAATGGAGCCTCCGTACCTGATTGTGTCGGCTTCAATATCAGCCATTTGGGCGGCTCCGTCAATTACTGCTCCCACCAACATGACACACAATTGCAGAAGACTGACAAACAGCGTAAAATACCAGAACTCGGAACGGCGTGCGCGTCCCTTTAAGATCAATAACTTGCTAAAGCATGTGGCTATAGCCTTACCGAATGACATTTTTTCTTTCATAACCTTTGCATTTTTGATTGGTTCTGAGGGCAAAGGTATCGGGGCTTCATCGGCCTTGGAAGCATGTAACGTTACTCTTTCGGAACTGTAACGTTTCTGTTCGCCGAACAAAAGCGTGAACCACTTGTCATCGAGTTTCTCGCGGAGACGGTATTTCCTTACCCTGACGGCCTCCTTGGTTACCGAGAAACACTCGGCTATGGCTACGGTCTCAAATCCCTGGGTACTCAGGGCACAGAACAGCAGGTCGGTATCGGAGAGTGCGGGGACATCGGCTTTCATCTTGTCAAAAAGAGGTGTGAATGTCTGCTCCACGCTCTTGGATATGGCAAGACGCTCATCGAACGTAAGACGGGTCTCACGTGCGCTGTATGTACTGAGCATACGATACTCGCCGGTCTGCCTGAACGCAGCCGAACACTCTTCCAAAAGTTTAATCAGATCTTCCATCAGGACTGTTTTTGTTTAGGGCAAAGGTAATCCATACCCCCCTGTTACACAAAAAAAAAGCGTTACTGTAACGTTACTTTTGGTAACTTTGCGGCATGAAAATCTGCGTAGGTCTTTCGGGAGGCGTTGACTCCAGCGTAGCGGCCCTGTTGCTCAAACAGCAGGGGTATGACGTGTTCGCCATGTTCATGCAGAACTGGCATGAGACCGAAGGCACCCTGCACGGAGACTGCGAATGGGAGGAGGACCGGCTCGTTGCTGAGATGGTGGCCAAGAAGATTGGCATTCCGTTCCATTTTGTGGACCTAAGCGACGAGTACCGCCGCCGCGTGGTGGATTACATGTTCTCAGAGTATGAGCAGGGCCGCACCCCCAATCCCGATGTACTTTGTAACCGCGAGATCAAGTTCGATGCGTTCCTGGACGCCGCCCTCAAGCTGGGCGCCGACATGGTCGCCACCGGCCACTACTGCCGCAAGGAGGAGTTCAAGGCCGATGACGGCAGCACCGTCTACCGCATACTGGAGGGTACCGACCCGGGCAAGGACCAGAGCTATTTCCTGTGTCAGCTCAGTCAGGAGCAGCTCTCCAAGGCGTTGTTCCCCATTGGCCACCTGCTCAAGAAGGAGGTGCGCAAGATAGCAGCCGACGCAGCCCTGCCATCGGCCACCAAGAAAGACTCGCAGGGTATCTGTTTTGTGGGTAAGGTGGACCTTCCGGAGTTCCTCAAGCAGAAACTCAAGAGCAGAAAGGGTAACATAGTTGAGGTATACCCCGCCTTCTATGAGGGGAATCCGCACTACAGGTTCCAGAAAGAGACACTCTCCGGCCTGACTGCCGACGGCTCCGAGGCCAATCTGGTGACCGGCTATATAAGCGAGGACAAGTGCACCGGAACACTCAGTTCCAACTGCTATGACCCCGCCAAGATAGCACTCCTGACCGATGAGACCCTGGAGCGCCTTGCCACCCCCTACCGCTATGACTCCATACGGTTCGTGACCGAGACCTACCGCTCCGGGCGCAAACATGTCAAGAAGACGCGCTGGAAAGCCAATCCCTGGGGTAAGATCATCGGTGAGCATGACGGAGCTCAGTTCTTCACCATCGGCCAGCGTCACGGCCTTAACGTGGGCGGACATGACAACTCCCTTTTCGTCATTGGGACTGATATAGAATCCAACACTGTCTATGCAGGTGAGGGGCACACCCACCCCGGACTCTCCGGCAGCTGTCTGATGATCGCAGCCGGGCAGGAGCACTGGATTCGTGAGGACCTCAAGATGACCATGGGCGAGATTCGCCGTTACCGCATACGTATCCGTTACCGTCAGCCGCTTCAGGACGGATGGCTCATACAGCGTCCTGGCGGGCTTTTCATACTGTTTGACGAGCCCCAGCGCGGCATCACGCCCGGTCAGTTTGCCGTCTGCTACGCCCCTGATGACGAGATGATTCTCTCCGGTGTCATACGCTGACACCCTTCACGCACGTATATGCGCACACGCACTCAAAAAAGAGTGTTAAATATTAAACAACGTAGCAGCGATTATTGCTAACTTTGCGGTCTAAAATAAAATCTGATAAAAAGGATTATCATTATGGATACCAAGAGGAAGCCAAACTTCATATTTTCCGTAAGCTGGGAGGTCTGCAATAAAATTGGAGGCATTTACACTGTGCTCTCCACTCAGGCCAAGACGCTTAAGGAGGAGAGTGGCGCCACGCTCATCTATGTCGGTCCCGATCTCTGGGAAGGCAAGAACAACCCCTTGTTTGTAGAGGACAAATCACTTTACGCCATCTGGAAGGATGTAGCCCGTGAAAACGACGGCATCCTGGTCCGTACCGGTTATTGGAACATACCCGGCCGACCCATTGTATTCCTGGTGAACTTCATGGCAAGCTACCCGCTCAAGAACACCATCTACGGCCGTGCCTGGGAGCTGTTCAAGGTGGATTCCATGCATGCGTACGGTGATTATGACGAGGCGTCGATGTTCTCATACACCGCCGCCATGGCTGTAAAAAGTTTCTATAACTTCAATATAAGCCCCAATGACACGGTAGTCTATCATGCACATGAGTGGATGACCGGTCTGGGAGCACTTTTCCTCAAGCACTTCATACCGCAGGTATCGACAGTGTTCACCACCCATGCCACCTCGATCGGCCGTTCCATCTGCGGTAACGGCAAGGCGCTGTACGAGTTCTTCAAGGGCTATAACGGCGACCAGATGGCACAGGAGCTCAATATGGAGTCCAAGCACTCCATCGAGAAACAGACTGCACAGAGGGTGGACTGCTTTACCACGGTAAGTGACATCACGGCTTTGGAATGCACACAGCTGCTGGAGCGTACTCCCGATGTCATCACTGTGAACGGCTTTGAGGACGGATTCCTGCCTCCGGCAAACAAGTTCGATTCGGTCCGCCGCGACGCACGTCAGTGCATCCTCAACGTGGCCAACAAGCTGTTCGGAACATTCTGGGGCAGTGAGACCGTCATCGTGGCTACAGGAGGCCGATACGAGTTCCGCAACAAGGGTATCGACCTGTTCCTGGAGTCGCTGCGCAAGCTGCGTGACAACAACAGGACCGGCGGAGCCCACATCCTGGCGCTGATCAACGTCCCCGCGTGGGTCAAGGAGCCCAGGGCTGACCTGCAGGACCGCCTGTCACTCAAGGATACCGGCACCACTCCCCTACCCATGCCGCTCACCACACACTGGCTGCATAACATGGATGAGGACCGCGTGCTCTGCACCCTGAGGTCCATGGGATTCAACAACCTGCCCGATGACAACATCAAGGTCCTGTTCGTTCCCTGTTATCTTGACGGAAACGACGGCATATTCGGCCGCTCATATTATGACCTGCTTATAGGTCAGGATCTGGCGGTTTATCCTTCATATTACGAGCCCTGGGGTTACACCCCGCTCGAGAGCGCTGCATTCAAGGTGCCCACGGTGACATCGGACCTGGCCGGTTTCGGTCTCTGGGTCAACTCCGTACTTGGCCGTAAGGCCGAGATAGAGGATGGCGTCAAGGTGGTTCACCGCACTGACGGCAACTGGAACGACGCCGCCACCGATATAAGCGCCCAGATCGAGAAATGGGTACAGCTGAGCCTGGCTCAGCGTGAAGAGATAAGGCAGAAAGCCGGTAAGATAGCACAGAAAGCACTATGGAAACACTTTATTAAGTATTACCTTGAAGCATACCAATTTGCAGTCAACAAGACTTGGCGCAAAATGTACCAAAACAGTTAAGAATTTATTTTAGAGACGATATGAAAATAAAAGCAAGTAATTCAAATCTGCCCTCATGGCATGATTTCTATGTAAAATCAAGCATGCCCGAGGCTCTGCAGAAACTTGACGAGTTGGCTCACAATATCTGGTGGGTCTGGAACGAGGATGGCAAGGCTCTGTTTAAGGATATCAATCCCGATATGTGGACAGAGGTTCGCCATAACCCCATCATCATGCTCCAGCGTCTCGGTTATGACAAGCTGGAGGAACTGTCCAAGGATGCCGCTTTCCTGGGCAAGATGAATGCCATTTATGACAAATTCCGCAAATATATAGATGTCAAGCCCGACAGCAAACGTCCGTCAGTAGCCTATTTCTGCATGGAGTACGGTCTGACCCACGTACTCAAGATCTACTCAGGTGGTCTTGGTGTCCTTGCAGGTGACTACATGAAGGAGGCCAGTGACAGTAATGTCGATATGGTTGGTGTAGGATTCCTCTACCGCCACGGCTACTTTACGCAGACCCTCTCCATGGACGGCCAGCAGATTGCCAACTACGAGCCGCTGGACTTCAACACCCTGCCTATTGAGAGAGTATATGACAGCAACGGCCAGCCTATGACAGTAGCTGTTCCCTATATCAACTATACCGTTTATGCCGCCATCTGGAAGGTGAACGTAGGCCGTGTGCCCCTGTACCTGATGGATACCGACATAGACATGAACAGCGAGTACGACCGTCCCATCACGTCACAGCTCTACGGCGGTGACTGGGAGAACCGACTCAAGCAGGAGATCCTGCTGGGTATAGGCGGTATGCTCACCCTTGAGGCTCTGGGTATCAAGAAGGATATCTACCACTGCAACGAGGGACACGCCGCCCTGTGCAACCTGTACCGTCTTACACAGTACGTAAAGCAGGGTCTTACATTCAACCAGGCTATGGAGGTGGTTCGCGCATCATCTCTCTACACCGTACACACTCCCGTTCCTGCCGGTCACGACTACTTTGACGAGGGTCTGTTCGGCAAGTACATGAGCGGATACGCACAGCAGCTCGGCATCTCTTGGGGTGAGCTCATGGATATGGGCCGCACCAATCCCGGTGATCCCGGCGAGAGGTTCTGCATGTCAACATTCGCATGCAACACCTGCCAGGAGGTCAACGGCGTAAGCTGGCTCCACGGTGAGGTGTCCAAGAAGATGTTCGCAGGAATATGGAAGGGTTACTACCCCGAGGAGAGCCACGTAGGTTACGTGACCAACGGTGTACATATGCCCACCTGGGCAGCCAAGGAGTGGCAGGACCTCTATGCCAAGTATTTTGACAAGAAGTTCCTCTCAGACCAGTCCAACGCCGCCATCTGGGAAGAGATATACAAGGTGCCTGACAAGGTTATCTGGGATCTGCACTATGACCTCAAGAAGCAGCTCATAGAGTTCATCCGCAAAACCTTCCGTGAGACATGGCTCAAGAACCAGGGTGACCCCTCACTCATAGTCTCACTGCTGGAGAAGATCAACCCCAACGCACTGACCATCGGATTCGGACGCCGCTTTGCCACATACAAGCGTGCCCACCTGCTGTTCACTGACCTGGACCGTCTGGCCAAGATCGTGAACAACCCCAAGTATCCTGTACAGTTCCTGTTCACAGGTAAGGCACACCCGCATGACGGTGCCGGTCAGGGTCTTATCAAGAAGATCATTGACATAAGCCGCCGTCCTGAGTTCATAGGTAAGATCATATTCCTTGAGAACTACGATATGCATGTGGCACGTCGTCTGGTATCGGGCGTAGATATATGGCTCAACACTCCTACCCGTCCGCTTGAGGCATCGGGCACATCGGGCGAGAAAGCCCTTATGAACGGTGTAGTGAACCTCTCCGTGCTCGACGGATGGTGGTACGAGGGTTACCGTGAGGGTGCCGGTTGGGCTCTCACTGACAAGCGTACCTATCAGAACCAGGGCTATCAGGATCAGCTCGATGCAGCTACCATCTACAGCCTGCTTGAGAACGAGATCGTTCCGCTCTACTATAACAAGAACGCTGAGGGCATCTCAGAGGGTTGGGTTGAGACAATGAAGAACTCAATCGCCCAGATCGCTCCCCACTATACTATGAAGCGTCAGCTCGATGACTACTTCAGCAAGTTCTACAACAAGATGGCAGAGCGCTCCAAGAGCCTGGTGGCTAACGACTATGCCAAGGCCAAGGAGATTGCGGCCTGGAAGGAGACAGTTGCACAGCGCTGGGATTCACTCGAGGTGGTAAGCAGCAACAAGACAGAGTCTGTAATGCAGGGTCTGTTCGAGACCGGTAAGTCTTATGAGATGGAGTATGTGATCGATGAGAAAGGCCTGGAGGATGCCATAGGCGTTGAGATGGTCGTTATGGGCTATGACGCCGACGGCAGCGAGAAACTGCTCAAGGTCGTTCCTCTGGAACTCGTAGGACGTGAAGGCAATCTGTACCGTTTCCACGGTAAGATCAAGAACGATTTCCCCGGCACATTCAAGGTTGCATACCGTATGTATCCCAAGAACGCAGACCTGCCCCACCGTCAGGACTTCTGCTACGTAAAATGGTTCTATTGATTCAGAACCCCATAAATAAGAAAAGCCTCGCAGATGCGGGGCTTTTCTGTTTCTAAATACTGGGGCTGCTTAGAGAGCAGTGCTCATGAGGAACACACCGGCCAGAGCAACGATAGCGTAGAGCTCGGGGAATACGGCAAGGATCAGAGTCTTGCTGAATACGTCATGACCCTGTGCTATGCCGGCGATACCGTTAGCGCAAACCTGACCCTGACGGATAGCTGAGAACAGGCCTACAAGACCCAGAGCCAGACCACCGCCGAATACTGATGCAGCCTGCATGGCTGTAATCTCAGGAGTGAGAACCTCTGCCATATTGGCAAAAATAAAGTAACCTGCAAAACCGTAAAGACCCTGTGTACCGGGGAGAGCGGTCAGCACAATAAAGTTACCGAACTTGTCAACCTTCTTAAGGGCACCTACTGCTGCATTACCGGCAATTGTTACACCGTATGCGCTTCCAATACCTGCGAGGCCGATCATAAGGGCTACGCCCACAAAAGCTAATACTAAACTTGACATAATTGTAATATTTAATTAATTCTCAATTCAAAATTCTCAATTCTCAATTCTCCGGAACGGACGATATTCCGTGCCGCCACCCGTATACCCCGAGTTCTTGAAGAACTCCACGAATGTGAGTCGCATGGGGTGTACTATGGCGCCAAGTATGTTCATGAATATATTCAGAGCATGACCGATGGCGAATATCAGTACCATAACTATGAATCCTGCCACGGGGTTATCGGGTTTCATACCGATAGCCATCTCGTTGAACACGTTTGCCAGGATACCACCCGACAGGCCCAGAGCGAACAGACGCACGTATGAGAGCACGTCACCCAGAAGGCCGGTAGCCATGTTGTAGCTGTCCCAGAGTCCCAGTCCTATGTTCAGCAGCGGGTTCTTGCCCGGGCTGTTGAGCAGGAATATGAGTATGGCTGATACGATTATCAGTCCCAGCACCACAGGGCTCTTCATATCCAGACCTGCCAGTACCGATACACCTATGGTGATAAGCAGCATGAGCCATCCTATAGTGCTCAGGGCATACTTGAATCCGCACTGTATGGTCAGGTTTACAGCCTTGATACCCATACCGAACAGTATCTGTACCACACCTATGCAGAGCGATACGGTGAACATGGTCGAGTTATCGGTATAAAGCAGAGCCTTCATGGACTGTATGAACGGGATATCCATATCGTAGATATTGAACCCGAAGAACGTTCCGGACAGCAGGCCGCATAGCATGGTGCTCGCGCCGAACAGCACGACAAGCCATTTGCTGAAACTGGGGTTGATGAGCTGGAACAGTTTGGTGAATATAGGCAGAGCCACTATCATAAGCAGTCCATAGCCTATGTCGCCCAGACAGAGTCCGAAGAACAACATGAAGAACGGAGCGAACAGCAGCGTAAGGTCAAGCTCCTCATATGTGGGAAGCATATAGAGCTTGGTGAGCGGCTCGAACAGTCTGGCGAACTTGTTGTTCTTGAGCTGGATTGGAATGTCATCATCCGGCTCAGGATCCTGTACGTCAAAGAACACACCCTTGATATCAAGCTGAGAGGATATCTCATCCACCTTATCGGCGGGAGCCCAACCCTGGAGCAGCAGCAGCGAGTCTGCGGCCACCTTATCGCCCGACAGGCGTACACGACCCAGATCCACCTTGTTCTCCAGTTCCGTAATGGCACTCTCAATTATGGGCAGACCTACCTTGGCCAGCTGAGCCATCTTGATGGGGATGGAGTCGATGGCGGCCTTGGTCTTCTCTATATCCTTATCGACTGCACTCAGTGACATGGCAGGTAGCTGAACCTGCTCGGCATCGATATCGGGCACAACGTCACTGTGGGTGAGGGTTATGAAATTCACCTTCTGCTTGTCACGGAGTATCTCCACAAGTCCGTACTCGTTCCACTCCTCACGGAAAGCACGGAGAGGACAGGTGTAGAACCGGATCTTATACCCGGCCTGCTGCAGGCGCTCCACCTTCTGCGGTTCAAAATCACCCCAGGGCAGAAGTATGGCACGGTCACGGTTTAGAGCCTGAAGTGTCTGCTCCTGTACCACCTTCTCGGCCTCCAGCAGATCATACCGCTCCAGCACCTTAGAGGGGCACAAAAGGGACGGTTCTGTCTGTGCCCTTTTCACTAATTCATCAAAAGGAGATCCGGCCTCAAGGGCACAGACAGAACCGTCCCCTTTGTGCCCCTCAGCCAGCGGTTCAAGCACGCGCATCACGTTCCTGAAACGGGCCAGAAGGTTGATATCCTCCTGCAGGGCGGAATCCTGGACTGCACCCTGCTGTTTCTGTATGACATGTACCACTCCCAGTGAGCGCAGATGCTCCAGGAAGGGTTCATACTCCTTATTGTATATAAGGAAGGAGAGTTTCTTCATTTTTGTAATCATACCTCTGCCTCCTCTTCTTTAGCGGCTTCACGGCTCTCCAGCAGAGACTTGAGGATCTTCTGACTGGATTTGGAGAGGTTCTCCTCATCCTCCATGAAACGTTTGATTTTACGAATGGCATCCTCATAACCGGGAATCTGCACTTTCTCAAACAGGTTCACCTTCTGGGTGGTTTTCTTGCGGGCCTTCTCAAGCAGAGAGAGCTTGGCAGTGGTGAACTCCACCAGAATGGCGTCATGTGCAAGATCCTGCAGTATGCTTATGCCGTCATAATACCATTTGGGCTGACTGAAAAGACTGAACGGAGTGATCTCAAAATCAACCTTGTCAAGCACCGGAATACGTGTTCCGGCAATCTTGCGAACCGTCAGATGGACATCGGCCACCTTAATCAGTTCCGGGTTGAACTCATTCCACAGTGCGAACATGGAGTCGTATTTGGTGATACCCTCCTCCAGCTCGGCCTCGAGTCTGACCAGGTCGTCCTTACACTTCTTGACCTCCAGACGTAGCGCACTCTCCTTGCTCTTGATGATGGGCAGGGTACGCTTACGCACTTTCAGCTGCTTCTCCAACAGCTGAAGCGAGGTCTTGTTATATTGGAACTTAATAGCCATTATTTGGGCCAGTATTGTTCAACAAGTGCAGCCTTGATATTAACCTCATCGGGCTTGAAGTACTTGGCGAACAGTCCCCAGGTAACATCGAGCATCTCGGTTGTATCCAGGTTAACGTCTATGGCCAGCAACTTCTCCGAGTAGTCATGAGCAAAGTCAAGAGCACGCTGGTCGTAGTCTGTCAGGTCAAATCCGTTCTCCACCTTGGTCTTGGCGTTCGATGCATCGGCATACAGACGCACGGCGGCGTTCATAACCTGCGGATGGTCGGCACGTGTCTTCTTACCGTTAACAAGCTGCTTGAGTCGTGAAAGTGAACGGAACGGGTCAACGATAACCTTACCTATATCACTGTCGCGGCGCAGGAACAGCTGACCCTCGGTAATATAACCGGTGTTATCGGGCACAGCGTGTGTGATATCGCCGCCTGACAGCGTTGTCACAGCGATGATGGTAATTGAACCGCCGCTGGGGAACTGTACTGCCTTCTCATAGATCTTAGCCAGGTCAGAGTACAGCGAGCCAGGCATGGAGTCCTTTGAAGGAATCTGGTCCATACGGTTCGATACGATTGCCAATGCATCGGCGTACGATGTCATATCAGACAGCAGCACCAGCACCTTCTCGTCTTTCTGAACGGCAAAGTACTCAGCTGCGGTCAGTGCCATGTCAGGCACCAGCAGACGCTCTACAGCAGGGTCCTCGGTGGTGTTCATGAAACCTATGATACGGTCCATGGCACCGGCATTGGAGAACACGTTCTTAAAGTAGAGGTAGTCATCATTGGTCATACCCATACCGCCCAGGATGATCTTATCGGCCTTGGCACGCATGGCCACGGTAGCCATAACCTGGTTGAACGGCTGGTCAGGATCGGCAAAGAAAGGAATTTTCTGTCCCGATACCAGTGTATTGTTAAGGTCGATACCCGCGATACCGGTAGCAATCAGCTCTGAAGGCTGCTTACGGCGTACCGGGTTTACGGAAGGACCGCCAATTTCCACTTCAGTACCCTCAACGGCAGGACCGCCGTCGATAGGATCACCGTATGCGTTGAAGAATCGGCCTGACAGGCTCTCACTTACCTTGAGACTCGGAGCCTTACCCATGAACACCACCTCGGCGTTGGTGGGGATACCGTTGGTTCCCTCGAACACCTGGAGTGTCACGTCACTGCCCGATATCTTAACAACCTGAGCCAGACGGCCGTCAATCATAGCCAGCTCGTCATAACCCACTCCGTCAGCCTTGAGAGAGCAGGTTGCCTTTGTGATCTGGCTTATCTTGGTATAAATCTTTTGAAATGCCTTTGTTGTCATAGCTCTGCGGGTTAAGAGATTCTACGTTCTGCAAGAAGTGCATTGAGCTGCTTCTCATATTCAAAATACTTCTCAGACTCGAACTCCTGATAGTTCATCTGCTTGCACAGGTTGATTACCTTCTTGAAGTAGTCGGTAACCTCAAGGAATGTATCGAACTTGAACTCTGAATGGCAGATGTCAATCACACGGTTCACGATGGTCTCCTGACGTTCCATAGGAGTTACGGCGTCAATCTCATCGAAAGCATCCTGCTGCAGGACTATGAAGTCAATCAGCTCCGACTTCCAGAATGTAACGTGATAATCTACAGGTACACCGTCATCACCCAGGATGTTTATCTGCTCGGCAATCTCCTTACCACGCAGCAGACGGGTCTTGAGCTCGTTCACCTTACCGGTCCACTCACTGTTGATACGGTCGGTTATATAGCTCTCGAACTCCGGATAGTCCAGATACTTGGAATAGGAGTCGATGGGGTTGATGGCCGGATAACGCTTACGGTCGGCACGTTCCTGCTCAAGTGCGTAGAAGCAACGGGCCACCTTCTTGGTATTCTCGGTCACAGGCTCCTTAAGGTTACCGCCGGCAGGCGATACTGTTCCGATGAATGTGATGGAGCCCGGCTGGCCGTTGTTCAGGTAAACGTAACCTGCGCGGCCGTAGAAGTTCGCGATGATTGATGATATATCCATAGGGAACGCATCCGGTCCGGGAAGCTCCTCCATACGGTTTGACATCTCTCTAAGAGCCTGAGCCCAACGTGACGTGGAGTCAGCCATAAGCAGTACCCTCAGACCCATGGAGCGGTAATACTCCGATATGGCCATGGCAGTATAGACCGATGCCTCACGCGCGGCAACAGGCATGTTCGATGTGTTGGCTATGATGATGGTACGCTCCATCAGTTTGCGGCCTGTATGCGGGTCATCCAGTTCCGGGAACTCGGTAAAGATCTCCACAACCTCATTGGCACGCTCACCGCAGGCGGCGATGATAACGATATCGGCCTCAGCCTGCTTTGAAATGGCGTGCTGGAGCACCGTCTTACCGGTACCGAACGGGCCGGGAATGAATCCTGTACCACCCTCTACTATCGGGTTCAGGGTATCGATGGAACGAACGCCTGTCTCAAGCAGCTTGAAAGGACGCGGTTTCTCACGATAGTTGGTCATGGCCACCTTAACAGGCCATTTCTGTATCATGTTCACGCTTACGGTATCACCCTTGGCGTTCTCCAGGACCGCGATCTCGTCAATGATACGGTACTCGCCCTCGGCGGCAATCTTCTTAACGGTATATTCACCCTCCAGCTGGAAGGGAGCCATAATCTTAAGGGGCTGGAAGTTCTCCTCCACTTTACCCAACCAGTCCGATGAACGGACCTTGTCACCCACTTTCACTATAGGTTCAAACTTCCACAGACGGTCGTTGTCAAGCGG
>JBGURN010000189.1:0-9597 GCA_045131955.1 Bacteroidaceae bacterium | reverse complement strand
CTCAAGAATCTTCTGGGCCGATGCCTGCAGATCCATGGGTGATACCCTGGCAAGCAGCGCCACTAAAAGGCAACCTATTATATTACCCAGCAGAACCAGCAACAGCATACCCACCTCACCCTTCTCTATGAATCCGGCAGTACCGGTATAGAGCTTGAGCTTGTAACAAACCACGGTGATGAGTCCGAATGCGAACATAACGGCGCCCACAACACCGCCAAGGGCCAGATAACCGAATCCAGCTATACCTATGCAGATACCCGCCAGGATTGAAGACTTGATGACAGTAGTTGATTTTTCCATTGTTATTTGTGTATCATTCACAAAGTTACATAAAATTAAGGACCGGCATTACTGTCGGTCCTTATAATTCAGACGTTCTTTAAATCAGAAAGCATAACGGATACCCAGTGCAGGCCAGAAACCTGAAATGAATCCAACGCCGTCGCTGATGGTAACGATATTAGGACGCATATCAAGTGAGAGCTGCAAAGGAATGCTTCCGAATGTATATTCGAGACCTACCTGAGCACATACGCCGACTGCAACGCCGCCGCCTACTGCCAGACTGGCACCGGGACCGGCATATACGTTCCATGTACCGGGAGTCCACTGGGGTGAAGCCAGGATGAAGTCATAAACACCGGTAACTGCCATACCGCCGTTCCACCATCCAAGACCAGCCTCAAGGAAGTTGGATCCAAGATTGTGCTGATAAGAGATCTCGGCACCGTAAGCGCCTCTAACACCGATTGCACGAGGCTGTGCAACAACTGCAGCGGAAATACCCAAAGCAAGTGTAAGTACAACTAAAAACTTCTTCATAATTATTGTTAATTATAGTTAGATGGAGCAAAGGTAAATAAATAGTTTAGATACGTGAATTTACAATCAAGTTTTTTTTGGCGCGCTTTTCATAGTTTATGCGTTTTTGTGTACCTTCGCAGCCGGAATAGAGAAAAGTTCCCTGCCGAAATAGCTCAGTTGGTAGAGCAACGCATTCGTAATGCGTAGGTCGCGGGTTCGAGTCCCGCCTTCGGCTCAAAAATAAGGCGTCCTGAAGGGCGCCTTTTTTTTGAGCCGAGGCGGGACTAAATAGTCCCACATCTTTTTAGTTTCCTAACGGAAACGGGACGCCCTCCGGGCGTTCTCGCTCGCGTAGCTCGCTCGCCACGCACTGGGAAACCTTATCTTCCTACCTATTTATTTTAGAAGGTGTAGCCAAGGGAGATGGAGAGGAGGTTCTCCTTGGTCGTGGTAGGATCGGCCTTGTTCTGATCCAGCATACCAACTCTGTATGCTACGGCCAGACGGTATTTCTCCTGGAACGTAAGCCAGCATCCGAATCCCAGCAGGATATCAAAACGGCTTATGTTGTCATCGTCATAATAGTTGATCTCAACACCTCCCAGCTTACTCTTGGACGATAGTCCGAGAGCCAATGTAGGACCTACGAATGCGGAGAGCTTGATATCATCCGATACACTCACGCCGTAGTTGAAATCAATTGGTATATACGCCTTGATTCCCTTGTAGTCGTCATCACCGAATGCAAAGTTGAGTCCCAGACCCGGAGCTACGCTGAATTCATCGGAAAGACTGATGTTGTAGTCACCCTGGATAATGAAGCCGTTGGTGGTTCCCGTAGCTGTGCCGGGCACATTCCTTACTGTTGTTGAAGTTTTGTTGGTGCTGTAACCTACGTAAGCTGTAATCTGTGCATTGATTGTACTTACGGCAAAGAGAGCTGCCGCAAAAAGAAGCATTTTTCTCATAATAGTCCTTTTAATTGGTTAACAATTGTAAACGCAAATATATAAACAATTTTACATTTACAAGCAGTAACACAACATTTTAGTTTTTCAAGGCACAAACAATAAAGGCCGGGAAAGCCCGGCCCTTATCATAATCACCTCCACCCCCTGTTATTATAAGGTATAATCAGGGAGTCTGTCAAGAGCGGGAGTCTCATAGTTGCTTATACCCAGACGGAAACGGCGCAGCTCGTCAAGAGTGTGCTGAGGCTGGGTGCAGTCTGCCGGTATCTCCATGCCTGAATACTGCTGGAAATAGAGCATGGTAGCGTCTCTCCACCAGATGGCATCCTTGGCCTGACGTACAAGACGGTCATACACACACTGATAACGGTAAGCATCTACATATTTACCTACCTTCTCCCAGGTACTGATGAAACCGCGGGCCTCCTGTATACCATCCTCAAAGGTATAGCAGAGTTCATCCCACAGAGTGTGTCCACTCTTCATCTTATAGTCCCAAGGCAGATGATGGAACCAGAGGATCAGCTCCTGAGGGCAGGTCTCAACGTTGTCATACAATGACTTGAGCGGCTCGTGATACTGTGACACTGCATCGGTTCCGGTCTTTGACGTACGGTCAAATCCCACTCCGTCGGCTGCAGCCTTGTGGTAGTAGGCAGGCTCCCAGTCGGGGCGTGACGAACGGTCCCAGGGACCCGGGCCGTAATGGTCAGGACCCTTGAATGTATGATGCAGGCCCATAGGCATCTCATACTTGACGCAAGCCTCGCGTGATTCGAGCAGCATCTTGGCAACAGGCTCAACAAATTTCTTATCGGTGGTGAATGTCTGCTTGAGCCACTCATCCACTATCTGCTCTGAACTCAGGTCAGGATTCCAGGCCATACGTCCGAACGCATACCAGTTGACCTGTGCCATCTGATGGCCGCACCAGTTAACGCTGTCACCTATGTTGGTCACACCGGCAATGGCACTGTACTGTGCGTTTCCGTGAACCTTACCCAGTGTGATGGCGGCAACGGTGCTGCCCTCGCCCTCCTGATATGTATCGGAATCCAGGCACTCCTTCCACATGGGATGCAGATATACCATATGGTTGCTGTGACCAAGATACTCCTGGGTTATCTGCATCTCTGACATCACGTTGGTATGCTCCAGCTGACCGAACAGAGGACTGAACGGTTCACGCGGCTGGAAGTCAATCGGACCGTTCTTGATCTGTATTATCACATTGTCGCGGAACTGACCGTCAAGAGGCATGAACTCCTCTACAGCCTGCTTGGCACGGTCTTTTGACTCGGCTGCATATACGAATGCTCTCCACATGACGATTCCGCCATAGGGCTTCACGGCATCGGCAATCATATTGGCGCCGTCAGCATGTGTGCGTCCGTAGTCTTGGGGACCTGACTGGCCCTCGGAGTTGGCCTTTACCAGGAATCCGCCAAAGTCAGGAATCATGCTGTATATCTCAGCTACCTTGTCATTCCACCACTTGATCACATCCTTGTCAAGAGGATCGCTGGTCTTGAGTCCTGCCAGATGCTTGGGAGCTGCAAAGTTGAGTGACAGATATACCTTGATGCCATACGGGCGGAATATATCGGCCAGTACACGTACCTTCTCAAGATACTCATGTGTAAGCATGCAGGCATCGGCATTCACGTTGTTGAGCACCGTTCCGTTTATTCCTATCGATGCATTGGCGCGGGCGTACTCCTCATACTCGGGGCGTATCTTACCGGGAAGCTCATCCCATTTCCAAAGGGAACGGCCGGCATAACCACGCTCCACGGTGCCGTTGGGGTTATCCCAATGGTTCAGCACGCGGTAACGGAAGGCCGGAACCTCTACAATCTCCTTTGAGGGATCCATCTCGCCGCAGTCAATAAGACGCTTAAGATGATATGTACCGTACATAAGTCCCGCGCTGGTATTGGCCTGGACCTCATACTCCTGTTTTTCATTCATCCTGATGCGGAATCCCTCATCACCAAGTTCCTTGTCATACTCGTCAAGCAACACGCTCCTCTGGGCTGTTGTCACGGCACGGATATCTCCGAGCCACAAGTCATGCCCGTCTTTGTTCTCAGGTCTGGCCTGGCTACCACAGGACTGTAATCCCATAGCCATCGCAGCTACAGCCAGTCCATAAATTAGTTTTCTTGTCATATCAGTTATTATCAGTTGTTTCAATCTCAATCTCCGGAGCCGCTTGGGTAGCAGCGACAGCATTAAGCCTGGTCTCCAGCTCATCGGCCACCGAGAGCTTACCTCTAAGCACCGTCCTGCACTCAAACGCACGGTTCTTACCCGTGAACTCGCCCCAATCCTGCGACACTATCCTTACATCCAGGTCCTTCACCGCCTTCATTACCACGTTGGTCATATTATAGGTAAAGAGCACCGGGACGTTTCTCTCCACATAAGCCGTCACTATCTCAGCCTTCTCAATCACCTGGGCCGCCCCCAGCCTGTAAGCCTCGGTAAGGCCCGATGTACCCAGCTTTACGCCTCCGAAATATCGGACTACGGCAATAAGCACATCGCTCAGACCGGCGCTGTTTATCTGTCCCAGTATGGGTTTGCCGGCAGTGCCTGACGGCTCTCCGTTGTCATTGGCCCTCCAGTCGGTCCGTTCCGCTCCGAGCATATAGGCATAGCATATATGGCGGGCGTCATAATACTCTTTCTGTATTCCGGCCAGACACTCCTTGACCTCATCGGCACTGGTCACATGCCATATGAACGAGATGAAACGGCTGCGCTGCTCCACGAACTGTGACTCAGCACGCCCTTTAACTGTCAGGTAAGTGTCGGTACGGGGCTCCATTCAATAGAACTTGACAATCTCGCTTGTAGCCTTGCGTTCGGGGCGGTTGGGGTCCGATGCACGGTAACCCAGGCTGATGACTGCCATTATGCACTCGTCATCAGGAATGGCAAACAGCTTGCGGAGTTCATCGGAATCACGCATTCCCATAATCAGGGTATCAAATCCACGCTCACGGGCCTTAAGCACAAGGTAAGCATTGCTCAGACCGTTGTCATAAGCGCCCCATCCGTCACCGATCTCATTGGCCGGATTGCCGCGGAAGAAACCTGAGCGGGCCTTCACATAGGTCGACACAATCATGACCGGAGCTCCGGCTGTATTACGCTTATTACCCTCGCCTACCAGTTCCTTTACGGCAGCAACCTTCTCGGGGCTGATGGCGACATAATATTTTGAAGGCTGCTGATTGGCCCATGAGGGAGCCTCCTGAGCAGTCTTTATGATATCCATAACCTCCTCCTGAGTGATACTCTTGGTGGCATCATAATCACGTACGCTGCGGCGCATGGCCACAACATCATCAAAACTCGGAGCTGTCGGCTGGTTTCCGCCGCAACTCACTGAAAGCAGTGCTACAAAGGCAATCTGAACGAAAACGGGAATCTTTTTCATAATTCGGTCAATAGGTTGAATGCAAAAGTAAGAAAATATACCCAATCATAAGACTAATGACTATATTTGCCTCTGTTATGGATATAGAATTGTTTAGGGAATACTGTCTGAGTCTGCCTCTGGTAACAGAAGATATGCCGTTTGATGAAACGGTGGTGGTATTCCGCCTCAAGGGCAAGATATTCGCCTGCATTACGCTCGACAAGCCCGATATCGTGGTGCTCAAGTGTGACCCTGACCGTGCGCTTGAGCTGCGCGAACACTACGCCGCAATCGAAGGCGCATTCCACTGGAACAAGAAATACTGGAACCAGATCCGCCTGGACGCCGATGTGGATCGTCCTCTCATAGAGGAGCTAACACGGCACGCCTACAACGAAGTCAACTCCAAGCTCCCCAAGAAAGACCGCGTCAGCCCAATTGAGAATTGAGAATTGAGAATTGAGAATTAACACGCACCTGCGTAACAAGCACCTGGCGTAAGGCCCGCGACATTAAAAAAGGGTTCGGAAAAATCCGAACCCTTTTTTACAATTCTCAATTCTCAACTCTCAATTCTCAATTCAATCGAGTGAGTGTATCACGAGACCTGAGCGGAGTTTGGGCTCAAACCAAGTGGTCTTGGGAGGCATGATGTTGCCCGTATCGGCTATATCCATGAGCTGTTTCATGGAAACAGGATAGAGAGCGAGCGCCATCTTCATCTCACCGCTGTCAACGCGGCGCTTGAGCTCACCCAGTCCGCGTATACCGCCGACAAAGTCGATTCGCTTGTCGCGGCGCAGATCCTTGATACCAAGGAGCTGGTCCAGAATCAGGTTTGAAGAGATGGTCACATCCAGGACACCGATAGGATCGCTGTCATCGAATGTGCCCTTCTTTGCTGTCAGCTTGTACCATTCACCATCCAGATAGAGTGAGAATGTGTGCAATTCTGAGGGCTTGAATATCTCCTTACCCTTATTCTCAACGATGAAGTTCTTTTCAAGAGCCTTGAGGAACTCGGCCGATGACATACCGTTCAGATCCTTGACCACGCGGTTGTAGTCGATGATGGTGAGCTGTGATGCCGGGAAGCAAACTGCCATGAAGTAGTTGTACTCCTCATCGCCGCGATGATTGGGGTTCTGACGGGCCTTCTCGGCACCAACCAGGGCAGCGGCAGCTGAGCGGTGGTGACCGTCGGCAATATAGAGTGAAGGAATACCGGCGAACCTCTCGGTTACGGTCTTGATATCCTCATCCTTGTCTATTATCCAAAGCTGATGACGGAAACCGTCACCGGGAGCTACATAATCATACTCGGGAGCGCCCTTTACGTACTTGGCAACAAGCTCGTCAAGCACCTTATCATCGGGATAAGCAAAGAACACCGGCTCGATGTTGGCGTTGTTCACGCGAACATGTTTCATGCGGTCCTCCTCCTTATCGGCGCGGGTCAGCTCATGCTTCTTGATGTTACCCTTAAGGTAATCCTCAACGTATGCACAAACCACCAGACCGTACTGGGTCTTGCCGTTCATAGTCTGAGCGTAGATGTAATACTGCTCCTTGGTGTCACGCTTGAGCCATCCGTTATCCTGGAACTTCTTGAAGTTCTCGGCAGCCTTGGCATATACGCGGGGATCGGTCTCCTCGGCAATGGGATTAAAGTCAATCTCAGGCTTGATGATGTGGTAAAGAGACATCTCGTTACCGGCAGCCTCAGCCTTTGCCTCCTCAGAGTTGAGCACGTCATAAGGACGGCTCTGCACCTTCTCAACGAGCTCCTTGGGCGGGCGTATGCCCTGGAAAGGTTTTACTATAGCCATTAGCGGTTAACCATGAACTTAGTGCAACCATCCTTGATGAATCCCACGATCTGGTTGGCAGCTGCGATACCGGCGTTGATGTTAGCCTCGGCAGTCTGAGCACCCATCTTCTTGGGAGTAGCAAAGTAGCGGCCGGCGAACAGCTCCTCAAACTTGGCAGCTGCGGCAGGTGCTATATCTGATACGAACTTGATGTCCTCGCGCTCCTGCATGAGCTGGATCAGTTCCTCCTCGTTGATGATCTCCTTACGGGCTGAGTTAACCAGAACGGCACCCTTAGGCATCAGGCCAACCAGGTTACGGCCGATTGAGTTCTTGGTCTCATCGGTAGCAGGAAGATGGAGAGAGATGAACTGGCAGGTCTTGTACATATCCTCAACACTGTCAACAGCATGTACACCTGCAGCCTCGATAACCTCCTTGGGGCAGTATGCATCGAAAGCGTATACCTCCATGCCAAAACCCTTGGCGATGCGGGCTACGTTACGGCCTACGTTACCGAAAGCGTGGATACCAAGCTTCTTGCCCAGCAGTTCGATACCTGATGTGCCGTTGTAGAAGTTACGTACGGCATATACCATCAGACCGGCTACGAGCTCGGCAACCGCATTGGCGTTCTGGCCCGGGGTGTTCATTACGCATACGCCATGGGCGGTAGCTGACTCCAGGTCAACATTGTCGTAACCGGCACCGGCACGAACAACGATCTTGAGCTGCTTAGCGGCATCGAACACCTCAGCATCTATAATATCGCTACGGATAATGATAGCGTCAACATCGGCAACTGCTGAGAGCAGAGCTGACTTTTCAGTATATTTCTCAAGGAGAACAAGCTCGTAACCTGCACCCTCAATCACTTTACGGATTCCATCAACTGCAACCTTGGCAAAAGGCTTTGATGTTGCAACAAGTACTTTCATATCAATATCGAATTATAATTTTCAATTAATGCTTTGCTTCAAACTCCTTCATGCAGGCAATCAGAGCGTCAACACTCTCCATAGGCAGAGCGTTGTAGCAGGATGCACGGAAGCCGCCTACTGAACGGTGACCCTTGATACCAACCATACCCTGACCCTTTGCAAAGTTCATGAACTCGTCCTCGAGCTCCTTGTACTCGGGAGCCATAACCCAGCAGATGTTCATGTATGAACGGTCCTCAGCATTTGCGGTACCTACGAACATCTTGTTGCGGTCAATCTCACCGTAGAGCTTGGCGGCACGGGCCTCGGCACGCTTAGCCATCTCCTTTACACCACCCTGGGCCTTGAGCCAACGGAGTGACTCCAGAGCTGAGTAGATAGTGAATGTGGGAGGAGTATTGAACATTGAACCGTTGTCAATGTGTGTCTGATAGTTAAGCATGGTGGGGATGTAACGGTCAACCTTACCCAGAGCATCGTTCTTTACGATAACGAAAGCCATACCGGCAGGAGCCAGGTTCTTCTGGGCACCACCGTAGATGCAGTTGTACTTGCTTACGTCGATAGGACGTGAGAATATATCTGATGACATATCAGAAATCAGAGGTACAGGGCTGTCAAGGTCCTTGCGGATCTCGGTACCGTAGATGGTGTTGTTAGTTGTAAAGTGGAAATAGTCTGCATCGGCAGGAATTGTGTAATCCTTGGGGATGTAGGTATAGGTTGACTCGGCCGATGAAGCTACTTCAACAACCTCACCGAATGCCTTGGCCTCCTTGAGAGCCTTCTTAGCCCAAACACCGGTGTTCAGGTAAGCGGCCTTCTTGTTAAGGAAGTTATAGGGGATACGGCAGAACTCCATGCTGGCACCACCGGCAAGGAACAGGACTGAATAACCCTCAGGAATATCCAGGATTTCCTTAAAGAGAGCTACGGCCTCGTCAACAACGGGCTGGAACTCCTTTGAACGGTGGCTGATAGAGAGAATAGAAATGCCTGTGCCGGCAAAATCATAGACAGCCTTAGCTGATTTCTCAATCACTTCCTGCGGAAGAACAGCAGGACCTGCGCAAAAATTATGCTTCATAATTGAATAAAGTAGTTAATGTTTTTGATTCGTGGCGCAAAGGTACTCCCTTAATTCGGTCAAAACAAATATTTTCAATGAAAAAAATGATAATCATTCGAACATTATACAAATATTTTGCGCGCATTTTGCCTTATATTGCTTACACTTTGCAAGGGATACACCACCCTATTTGGCAATGTGTCACCTTTATCGCAAGGGTTGTCTTGAAACCCTGACAATTTGTTAATGTTATTTTTTTATACAGAGAATATGTAATATGATGAAAAACATGAATGCCGACGGTTTCAACAACCGCCGGCACCCTTCAAACTGGCAAATTCATTACTTTATCAGAGTCTACCCTTTTCCTCATTGCCAGCTCCAGTACCCTTGTACTTGGACTCTGTATTATTGAATCTGTAGCGGAGCGTAACCACTACGTTTCTCGTATCCATAGCGTTGAGCTGATAGATACTTATGTTGGGATTTTTAATCAGCGCATCGGTCTTTCTGCGGTTCAGAAGATCCTCACCCGATATCTTAAGACTGAGACGGTCATTGAGGAAGG
>JBGURN010000188.1:0-10050 GCA_045131955.1 Bacteroidaceae bacterium | reverse complement strand
AAAACTCTGCATATCTCTACATAATGGGAGAGATGGTTGAGGAGCTCGTGGCCGACAGGGTCAAGCCTCAGGAGGAGTAACCGACTTTATCTCAAGCGACTTATATTGGTGACGGTCAGGGTATCGGAGTCCGGTACCTTGAACTTGACAGAGTAGCCGTCATAATCAAACCCATACTCACGCTCGGGATCATCCTGGTAGCGTGGACGCGGATCTTCCGCAAGAATACCCCGGAGCGCCTGGAGCGTCTGGGGTTTTGTTTTTGCCTCCAGCTGAGCGGGTATGATGACGTTGAGCTTATGCATGGAGACCGATCCGGTAAAGCCCGATGTGGCATCGGTCACACAGTCAGTATAGGGGATGTAGGGCTTGATGTCATAGATGGGTGTGCCGTCCATGAGGTCGGCACCGCTCACATGGAGCACAGGACCCTGGGGAGTGTTCAGCTCGACCGACTCCAGCCTGACGCATGAGAGTCCGATGGGGTTGGGACGGAAAGGGGAGCGTGTGGCGAATACACCCAGACGCGTGTTGCCGCCCAGCCTGGGAGGCCGTACTGTGGGTGACCAGCTGTCACGGACCGCCTCCGAGAACTCCCATATGAGCCATATGTGCGAGAATCCCTCAAGGCCGCGAAGAGCATCGGCATTACGGTATTCCGGATCAAACACAACGGTCCCCTTGAGCTCAGGCACCAGCCCGCTCTGTCTCGGAACCCCGAACTTGCTCGCAAATCCCGTCTTTATAGTACCAATCCTCTTCATTTCTCAATTAGAAAGGCGAAGGTACGGAAAAAAAGGATTAGTTTTGTGAGTTGTGGTCATGACAAAGATAAGATATAAGGTTTGGCTGCCGGCACTGCTTATGTGTCTGTCGGCAGGCGTCGGAATGAATGCCCGGACGCTGCCCGTTCTCAACCGTTTCAGTAACCGTAGCTTTGACGGCACGGTGCAGGTGTCATGGCCCGTGCTTTTTGAAGGCTGTACCTTCCGTACCGACAGCATAGTGCTGAGCCGCTCCTACGGAGCCATACTGCGAAACTGCAGGATAGAGAGCACCAGCGGAGTGCTTTACATAGCCCAGGAGGGTGACGGCATCATACTCTCGGACTGCGAGCTTATAGGATGCAGCGAGCTAAGGTTCACGCCCGCTCCGTCGGTCCAGGACCGTAACTATGTGAGCGGCGTCATGATAGGCGACAGTGAGTATGAGGTGTCCGATGACGAGGAGACCGTAATTGATATTGACGGGCTTGGCCTGAGCGATATAGTGAACGGCCTCAAGGAGGGGCCAATGGTTCTCACCATACAGGCCGATAAGACCGACCTCAAGGCAGGAGAAACCGCTACTCTCAGGCTGCGTGGCCTGGATGAGGGAATGTTCCTGGGATGGTCCGTATCGGACCCGGAGGCGGTGATCAAGGTCAATGCCGATGGATTCAGTTGCAGCGTGACCATGCCGTCCGATACCCGGGAACCGTGCAGCGTGGTTGTATCGGCCCATACCGAGTACGGACTGGAGGCTGCCCAGGTCATACATGTGCAACCGCTCAAGAGCGCCGCCAAGGCTAAACGCCACGGATGGCTCTGGAGGTTGTTCCACTTAAGAAAGAGATGAGAAGGATAGGACATATGCTCACAATCATGGCTGTGCTGCTGCTTACGCAGGCTCAGCTCATGGCCCGAGGCTCAGGACAGACGGCGTTTGAACTGAACGAGGCGGCCCGTTCATGCATGTGGAACGACATGGACTCGGCCGAGCGTTATGCCCGTTTCGCTATCGACATATCCCCGCGTCATTCCGATGAGCATGCACGCGCCGTCAACACCCTGGCGCGTCTGGCATTCCTCCGAATGGACTACACCGAGGCCTGGAAACTCTACAGCTCCGTTACCGGCATCACCAAGAACCTTATCGATGTGGTGGAGTCGGAGATAGGCCTTATGCGTATCTGTCAGCGTACATCGGATAACGTTTCATTCTACGCATACCGTAATGACATCCTTCAGAACCTGCGCTCGCTCAATGAGGAGAGTGAAGTGCTCAGCGACCGTGACAGGCAGCAGTTGGCATCATTGGAGCGTTCGTTCCGCCTGGAGTCGGCCCGATACTGGTTCGAGCTGGAACAGCTGGGACAGGCCGGCGAAGAGATGTCATATGTGGTGCCGGACAACCACCTGCGCCAGGATCATGACTCCTATCTCTTGTACACCTACATGCACGGACTGGGCGTTGGCCTGGAGAGTTACCGTCAGGAGGACCTGGCCTCGGAGCGCCTGCGCAGCCTTGACAACTGCCTTCGTAACGCCGTGAGGTATGACAATGTCATGATGCAGGCCCTGAGCATCAACGCCATCTGCTCGCTCCTGCTGGAGTATGGAGTGGAGAACGTGCTCACCGGAGTGAGTGACGACATGCTCTCCCGTCTGAACGCATCGGACGTACAGCCCGACCTGCTGCCCACTCAGCTGGCACTCAAGGCTCTGCAGTTGTCGGCATCGCTGGGAGCGCAGTACGAGATCATTGAAAACGAGAGGCTGCTGGCCTCATGTTATATAGAACGCGGACTCTATGAGGAGGCGCTGGGCGTGCTCGGCACCGCCCTTGACATGCTCAATGACAGTTTTCGTCTGAACAGTGCCGGACAGGTGGAGTTCGAGCCTCTGGAGTTCTACAGGGCCGATGGCGTGATTGTCGAGGAGAGTTGGATGGAGTCGCTTCCGCACGGCGTGGTTCCCGAATGCCTGGCTTCACTCCGCGAGCAGGTGAGCCTGGCCTATTCAGGGCTGGACAACAAGGTGGCATCGGACTATAACCGTAACGTCTATCTTGAACTGCAGAAAAACATACGTCTGGACCGCCGTTATGAGGCCCGTACCATATTCCTGGAACAGTCGCACCGCCGTCTGGTCATGATGCTCTATGCCGTAGCGGCTGCCATGGTGCTGCTCATACTGTTCTTCCTGTTGTTCCACAAGCGTATAAACGCCGCCAACCGAAAGTATGTGGATATGATGCAGAAGACGGTTGACCTCTGTGAGAGCATCTTAAGACCAGTACCCGCAGGGACGGACCTGATTGAGTGGCTCAACCGCATAGCCACGCCCGTGCTGCAGGAGATCACTGGGGCCGATAACATAACGATTGCCGCCGACGGCACCATCCAGTCGGACTGGGGCGGACGCCGTGTGAGCCGTGACAACCGCGCCGTGCTCAACACCGTGGCTCCATACATCAAGGCCGCCATGCTTAATGCCGATGAGCTCGTGGGGCAGGAGGACCGGCTCAAACAGGCAGAGAAACAACACTATCTATACCGTCTGCATGCCGATAACAACAAACGCGAGAACCTGGCCCGCAAGACCTGCTGTCAGGTGGTGGCCGAGTGCCTGCCGTACATAGACCGCATGCGTCAGGAGATAAAGCACCTCTCGGAGATGCCGGCCGACAGCCCGCAGTATGAACAGAGCCTGCTTTACGTACGTGAGCTGGCCGAGCGCATAAACCAGTATAACGACCTGCTCTCACAGTGGATACGCATACGCCAGGGCGTGGTGGTGCTCAACGTGGAGAGTTTCGCTATCCAGAACCTGTTCGATATAGTAAGCCACGGCAACCGCAGTTTCGGCCAGAAAGGTCTGGAACTCGACGTGAGACCAACCGATGCCGTGGTCCGTGCAGACCGTGTCCTCACGCTCTTTATGATCAACACGCTGGCTGACAACGCCCGTAAGTTCACCCCGCAGGGCGGCCGCATCACCATAGAGGCGCAGCAGGGCAGTGACTACGTGGAGATATCGGTCTCAGATACCGGAGTGGGCCTGAGTGCCGATGACGTGAACAGCATACTCAACCAGAAGGTCTATGACCCCGAGCAGATAGGACAGGGTCAGAGCCAGGGTAAGGGCAGCGGATTCGGTCTTATGAACTGCAAGGGTATAATTGAGAAATACCGCAAGTCCGATGACCTGTTCCGCGTATGCAGCTTCAACGTGGAGAGCACGCCAGGCAAGGGAAGCCGGTTCTCATTCCGTCTGCCCAAGGGTATAAAGAGAGCCCTCATGCTGCTCGTGCTGCTCTGCTCAAGCCTTACCATACATGCGCAGGATTCCATACCCGCGCCCGACAGCCTGCTCGTGGCAGCCTTCAACTACGCCAACCAGACCTATATATGCAATACCCAGGGACGTTTTGAGGATGCGCTCCTGTATGCCGACTCCGCATTCAGCATGCTCAACCGCGACTATCTGCAGCACGGCGGCTCGGAGAACATGCTGCTCTCCGTCTACGAGAACCTGGTGCCGGCCGAGACCTACTGGCTCGATGACGGGTTCGCGACCGATTACGAGACCGTACTCTGGCTCCGTAACGAGATAGCGGTATCGGCCCTGGCCATGCGCGACTGGAGCGTTTACCGTTATAATGACGACGCCTACCTCAAACTGTTCAAGCTCTATTACGGAGAGTGGAAGATAGAGGAGGATTACCGTGAACTGCAGCGAACCAACAGCAACCTCTCCATAGCCGTAATAATATTCGTGCTCATATTCCTCATGGTGCTGCTGGCCCGTTACGTCATGCACTCACGCCACTGGATGCGGTTCCGCAGCGATCTGCAGCAGGCACTCCGCGTGGTTGACCGCATACAGGACATAACGGCCGTCAAGGACCTGGACAGGTTCAATGCCGATGAGGTGGTGGCACGCCTGGCCGACGGCATATTCGTGGAGATGGACCACCTGACCGACCTGCGTTCGCTCATGATAACCCTCAATGACGAGGGACGTATAATAACCGCGGTCCATCATGACGGACTGCCCGATGAACGTCTTGAGGACCGTGTAAAGGCCTGTATGGCCCAGGGTAGGGAGCAGAGCTCGGCCGACGGGCTGTGCCGTGCGCTGCCTCTTGTGCTCACCCTCGACGACGAGGAGCGTATGATAGGTGCCGTGGGATTCCGCTTGGAACATGAGCCCGATGCCACCTGGCAGATCATCCGCGGCATGGTAACCAAGTACCTGGCAACGGCCCTGTACAGCTGCGTGATACGTTTTGAGTCAGGATTCCGTGACATAGAGCAGATAGAGGAGGAGTCCGACCGTATAAGATATGAGGAGAACCGCCTGCATGTGAGCAACCTCATACTTGACAACTGCCTGAGCACTCTCAAGCATGAGACCGTGTGGTATCCCAACAGGATAGTCCAGATGGTTGAGGAGACCAGCCATACGGCACCTGCCGAGCGCACCGCAACACAGGTACAGGACATGCAGGAGTTGGTGGATTACTACAGGGAGATGTTCGGCATACTGAGCCAGTACGCCCTCTCGCAGACATCGGGCCGTATCATACACCGCGAGCAGTTTATGGCGGGTACCGTCATGGAGCAGGCTGGACAGTCAGCCGCCAAGCTGCAGTCACGTGCCAAGGTCAAATTTAAGGTCAGCGTGGAGGCATCGGACCTTATGGTTACGGCCGATAGCGTCATGGTGCGTTACCTGCTGGAGAACCTCATTGAGAGAGGCCTTACGGAGGGTGGCGATATGACTCTCAGGGCGGTATCGGAGGGTGCGTTCGTACGTTTTGAGCTGCACCGCCAGTGTGAGGCGCCGGACTCTCAGGTGCTTGACCTCCTCTTTACACCACTCATGAACAAGGATAACATGGCATATGTGATGTGCCGCCAGATAATACGCGAGCATGACGAGTCATTCGGACATCCCGGATGCCGCATCAATGCCGAGAAGGAGCAGGACGGTGTCCTTATATGGTTCACCCTGCCTGCCGCAAGACAGAAATAAGATATTGAGAATATGGACAAGATCAAGACAATCGTAGTTGAGGACGTGTCACTTGAGATGAAGGGGACACTCTCCATAATCCGTAATGACATCCCTGAGGTTGAGGTCATAGGTACCGCACAGACCGAGCGCGAGTTCTGGGCTCTTATTGACGGCGGCGCACAGCCTGACCTGGTGCTGCTTGACCTGGGACTTGGCGGCTCCACTACCGTAGGTGTGGATATATGCCGTAAGCTCACCCAGAAAGGCGGTGTCAAGGTGCTGGTATTCACCGGCGAGCTCCTTAACGAGAAACTCTGGGCCGATGTACTCGATGCCGGTGCGCACGGAATAGTGCTCAAGACCGGTGAACTGCTCACACGTAACGAGGTCATGGATGTGATGAGCGGCAAGCGTTACGTATTCAACCAGCCCGTGCTGGAGAAACTGGTGGAGCGATTCCGTAAGGTGGTGACCGATGAGGGACTGCAGCGCAGCGCCAGCATAGAATATGAGATTGACGAGTATGACGAGCGATTCCTGCGCCATCTGGCTCTTGGCTATACCAAGGATATGATAAGCGAGCTCCGTACCATGCCGTTCAGCAGCAAGTCACTTGAGAAACGTCAGGCCGACCTGGTATCCAGACTGTTCCCTGAGGGTGAGCAGCGTGGCGTGAACGTGACCCGTCTGGTGGTACGTGCCATCGAGCTCCATATAATTGACCCCTCTAATCTTGAGGCCGATGAATAAGAAATGGTGGTGGCATCCGGCCATTGTCTACCTGTTGCTGCTTATTGCGGTGATACTTATATCATGGATAGGAAGCATCATGGAGGCAAGCTCGGCAGGAGGTAACGGAGAACTCGAGCTGCGCAGCGTGCTGGGCGTGTCGGGTATCCGGTGGGCTATACGCTCTGCCTCGTCGTGCCTGGGTGACGCACCTGTGGGCAACGCCCTGATGCTTTTCATGGCCATAGGAGCGGGTAGGGGCAGCGGCCTTTTCAGGGCTCTGTTCAGGATCCGTAGCCTCTCGCCCAAGGAGACTACCGCCTTCTATATCAGCGCTGTGGTATTTCTGGCCTATCTGAGCCTGATCGTCCTTGGCGTCAATGCAGGCAGTCATCTGCTGCTCGGAATCACCGGAACACTCAAGGGGAGCCCCCTTTATGACGGGTTCATGTTCCTGTTCATGCTGGCCGTCTGCCTGCCTTCGCTGGTATACGGTCTCTCTACCGGGACCTTCCGTACCGCTTATGACTGTGCCGATGCGTTCTGCACCATTCTCCCTCAGTTCGCTCATTTCCTGGTCACCATGCTTGTGGCCTCACAGCTCATACAGACACTGGAATACACCAATATCCATCATATGCTTGGACTGACACAAGAGTCCATGCAGTATGTGGCATTCGTACTCTACTGGCTGCCTCTTCCCGTTCTGTTGCTTACGGAGAGGGTTACCAGCCAAAAATATTCCTGAGAATAAACCAGATCATAAGCACGGCAAACAGACTCCACGAGAAAACGGGATTGTAGCTGGCCGCGAAAAGACGTGGGTATCGGACCTTAAGCGTGTCGGCCACGATAAGGAAAACCACGACAGGCAGGAAAAGCACCAGGCAGGCATTGTATCGGAACGCCTGGGCAATATTAAGATGAAGCAGCTGATGTACGGCCCGCTGTGAGCCGCAACCGGGACATTTGAAACCCGTGAGTTGAAAGAACGGACACCGTGGGAACCTTGTCGAGGCAGGATCCAGAAGTCCGTAAATGACAATAAGAAAAAGGGCGACTATAACAATTGCAGTTACTGTCGCCCTTTTTCTGTTCATATAATCGGTTCAGGATTTACATGAATTGTGAGAATGCTGCCAGACCTACGGTAGCAAAGAATATTGCATAAGCAATCCAACCAACCACAGCTACACCGATACTTACGAACATCCATGTCTTGGACTTCTTGTTCTCGGCCTCTGATTCGTTATAGAGAGACTGCTTGAGTGCCGGGTCGGTTGTTATCATAGCGTTACGGTAAGCGCTGTTGGAGTTGGCAGAGTAGATGATGGCGACAATACCTCCTACGAGGCAGCAAAACAAGGTGATCAACACTGACCAGATCATAAGGTTGTTGTGAGGGGGAAGGACAAAAGTTGATGATGTCTGAGACTTCTCTTCCTGGTTGTAATTTTGTTCCATAATTAGTTTTAGATTAGTTTTAACAAAAGTAAAGCTATCGCTTGGATAGTGCAAGATTAGGGCCGTTTTTTTTACTATTAGGAATATGGATTTTATTTTTCTTGTGTCGGGTGGCGTTTTTTGTTGGAGATTTGCTAAATTTGCAGCCGCAAAAAGGGGGTTAACTTCGTTGACCTCACCACGCCACGACAAAGCGAGCATGCTCGCTTGATTGCTTTGAATTAACGTAAAAAATGAACGAGTTCCTTTTTTCCGTTACTTCAAATCAATACAAAGTGAACAAGTTCACTTTGTTCGTCTGGCTCAAGGCTCGGTTCCGTAGCTCAGCTGGATAGAGCAACAGCCTTCTAAGCTGTGGGTCTTGGGTTCGAAACCCAACGGAATCACAAAGCCAAAAAACCCCGGCATCCTCGGATTTCGGGCTTTTTCGTCTCCATGATTCCGTCGGGATTCGAACCCTCGCCAAAGTGTCCGGCACCAACCCCCCGCCACAGCCCTCACAGCCAACGTTACTGCCGGACACATGCCCCAAATGAGCCCATGTCCGGCACCCACCCGCGATATAACGTATTCTAAGCAAGGTCAACGCCGGACACTTTGGCAATAATCCGTGACTTCTTCCGGACTGCTTTTGCAAATACCAGGGATAATCCCTTAATTTGCAGAAACCAATCCTTTTCTAACCGTTATGAAACCCAAGACTGCCAAGCGCATTTACAACATCAGCTTCATTCTTATGTTCCTGTCAATTGTCGGCATTGTTACAGCAGCTCGTTATTCCTATGTTACAGATCCGTATCCTATAACAGAAATCTGTGTCGTAATAGGATTAATCAGTTTAATAACACATGTTGTGTTGCGACGCGTCAAGACAGATTGGCAGGATGCAGACTCTGACTCAGATAAGTAATAATCAAGGACCTAAACAGCCGCTACACTTATTAACAATGGTAAGAAGGTGACCAATATCTTCATCGTAGGTTGATAATACCCATAAAAAAGAACAGGGTAGCATCACTGCCTCCCTGAACCCCGAAAATCGATGTTCCGATGAACCGGTAACAACCAATCTTCTCTCCTTGTTTGCAATTGCAAAGATATATCATTATCCCCAAATATTTTGTTTATTTTTGTTCAATCTCCTAATAAATAATCAGTAATACTAATTCAACCTCTAACCATTGTCCTCACAAGGAAGAAGTGGAACAATCAGGAATCCGATAAAGCTTGATTTTAGACAGATGTCTTTCGAACCTCTTCAGGTCATCGGCCGGAAAAGGTTTGCCATGTGCGGGATAGATCATGCTGGGGGCTAAGTCAATCATCTTTTTCCATGAATTCCTGTAGTCTTCAAGGTTTTCAATCCAGATGATTGTACGTTTTATACTGGGAAAGTTGTTCATGGCTGCGTCACCACAGAACAGGATGCCGTCCTTAAGCATGGCAATATGGTCGGCAGTGTGGCCGGGAGTCTCAATCACACTGAACGGCAGATTCAGGGACTTGAATTCCGCGGAATCAATTGTAATAAGCCTGTCCTTGTAATCCTCCCGGAGCGGGGGATACTTATGTTCACCTTTTCCGAACAGCGCCAGAATCTGGCAGAACAGCCAGGCAAGACGGCTTGAACAACCGCCCTCAAAAGAATTCTGGCCCTTAATTAGTCCCTCAATAGCTTTGGGATGCAGAATAACCTTGGCATCGGTAATGGCCAGCACATCATTCAGGAATCCGTCATGATCATCGTGAGCGTGGGTCAGGAACACATACCTGATTTGCTTTGGCTCAACACAAATCTTTCTGAGCCTCTTACGGAACGCATCGTAATACTCGGCATACCCCGTATCGATCAGCACATAGCTGCTCTCATCCAAACTGACCAGATAATTATTGACCACTCTGTTTCCTAAATTGTATATCATACCGATGTCTTTTTTCGGCAGCAAAGGTATTCCCGTTTTCCTGCAACCCGGTTGCAAACCATGAATACCTAATCTCGCCAAAGTGTCCCGCACGGAGAGGCCTCACAGCGCTCACGGGGCACATCGGCGCGGGACACATGCCCGAAATGAAG
>JBGURN010000187.1:0-1567 GCA_045131955.1 Bacteroidaceae bacterium | reverse complement strand
GCCGACCTCGGCATCATATTCGATACGGACGGAGACAGATCGGCGGCCGTAGGTCCGGGAGGAAAGCCTATAGCGCGCAATGAGATAGTCGCGCTTGCGGCCGCTCTGGCCGCGGACGATTATCCGGGCGGAACAGTCGTCACGGACAGCATCACGTCTAACGAACTGCACGAATTTCTGGAGGGCAAGCTTGGTCTGAAGCACCTCAGGTACAAAAGGGGTTACAGAAATGTCATCAACAAAGCCAAAGAGCTGACCGAGGCAGGCGAGCAGGCATTTCTCGCAATCGAGACATCCGGCCATGCCGCGTACTCGGACAACTATTACCTTGATGACGGAGCCTTCCTCGCAGTGCAGATAGTGATCAATGCGGCCAGACTAAAGGCTGAGGGCAAGGATATAACCGCCCTCATGGATGGACTGAAATCACCTGCTGAATCCAAAGAAGTCAGACTGAAGATAAAGGCAGAGGACTTTGCGGCTTACGGTGCAGGCGTCCTCGAGGACTTCAGCAAGTGGGCCGAGTACTCAAGGGATCTGGAAATAGTGGAGCCTAATTACGAGGGAGTGAGGGTCAACTATGACATCGACGGAACAAAGGGATGGTTCCTGCTGCGAATGTCACTGCATGATCCTGTAATGCCGCTCAATGTCGAATCGGATACCGGGGGCGGTGCGGACAAAGTTCTTGCCAAGATATACGAATTCATGAAAAACTATAAAGAAATAGAAATACCGGAAGCATAGGATAAACGGACCGGAATGGCAAAAGGATCAAAGAAACCTGCATCGGCGAATATGAGGGTGAGAAGGACGGCGATGAACGTCATCATGATTTGTCTTGCTCTCATTTGTCTTGTGTCCGGATTCAAGGTCTTTACCTTGCTCAAGGATTATAGGGACAACAGATCTGTATATGATAACCTTCCCGGCCACGATGAGGGCTGGACGGGCGATATAGACTTTGACTCGCTCAGGGCGATCAACCCGGATATTGTTGGATGGCTGTATTGGGAAGACACGCCTGTTGACTACCCGATAGTACAGGGCGAAGACAACGACAAATACCTGCACACTCTGTTTGACGGCACCTATGGATTCTTCGGTACGTTATTTGTTGACAGCATAACTGAGGCGCCGTTCAGGCAGTTCAACACCATAGTCTATGGCCATCATATGAAGGATGGATCGATGCTGGCAGCTCTCAGAAAACTGACTGACCAGAACTGGTGTGATGAACACCCGCAGCTCGAACTTGTCACACCGGAGGGCAAGTATCACCTCGAGTTATGGGCCTTTCTCAATCAGCCTGCAGACAGCAGTGTGTATACGACAAACTTCCACGATACGGGCATGCAGGCGGACTACCTGGGGTCTGTTCAAAGCCTGGCAGCTTACACAACTGATGTCAGTGTGGCGCCTGATGACATGATCGTCCTGCTATCTACTTGTGTAGCCGCGGAGGGCGAGGCCCGCTACATCGCAGTCTGCAAGATGGTGCCTTGGGAATAATGATAAGAGTTCTGTATCAGGACTTACAAAGATATACAAAAAAACATTGGAATAT